>JBBPYO010000080.1:0-3355 GCA_038199845.1 Flavobacteriales bacterium | reverse complement strand
TATTAATCCCGTAGAAGTAGATGTTCAAAACGACACTATCGACTTCGAAATCCGCATAACTGAAGGAAAATTGGCCTTTTTTGATCGAATATCCGTCAGTGGAAACGATAAGACAAAAGACAGGGTAATCTACCGAAACCTTCGTACCCGCCCGGGCCAGCGTTACAGTCAGGCGGCAGTTTTACAAACGGTTAGTGAACTTGGCCAAACCGGATTTTTTGACCCTGAGCAATTGAATCCAGAATTTCTCAACGCAAATCCGAATGATGGTACTATAGATATCAATTATGATCTCGTAGAGCAAGGCGCAAGCCAGATCGAACTGCAAGGTGGTTATGGCGGCGGCGGTTTTGTAGGAACCTTAGGGCTTACTTTCAACAACTTCTCCATTCAGAATATATTCAACAAAGAAGCATATAAACCACTCCCAATGGGCGACGGGCAGCAATTTAGTTTACGCGCACAGGCAAGTACTTTTTACCGTACCTACAGCGCCTCGCTTACAGAGCCCTGGTTAGGAGGTAAAAAACCGGTTCAGGCTTCTGTCTCTTTTAGCCACAGTACCCAGTATCGTTACGATTTCTCTCAAGGTAACAGAGCGCGGGCAGATAAAAATCAGCAGTTTACAATTACCGGTGGTTCTGTGGGTATAAGTACACGTTTAGAACTGCCAGATCCGTACTTCTATATTTCACATGCGATCAGTTTTCAGCATTTTGACCTAAAGAATTACAATGTGGGTCTCTTTACCTTTGGCGACGGTTCGTCAGAAAACCTGGCCTATACTATCGGAATTTCAAGAAATCAGGGAGATGCGAATCCAATTTTCCCACGTAGTGGTTCAAAATTTAGCCTTACGGCGAAATTGACACCACCTTATTCTGCATTCAACGGAGTAGATTACAAAGGACTTGCAGAAGAGCGCGCACCACTTGCCGATGCTTATGCGGCAGATCAAAACAATACCGCTGCGAGAACGCGTATTGGCGAAATAGATCAAGAGCGCTTCAATTGGCTAGAATATTATAAGGTCAAATTAGAAGGACAGTGGTTTACGTCGTTGATTGGCAAACTGGTGTTGAGCAGCAAAATGGAATTTGGTTATCTTGGCGCATATAACAACGACCGCGGGATTCCACCATTTGACCGTTTCTTTCTAGGCGGTGATGGCCTGGGAGGTTACGCACTTGATGGTCGTGAAGTTATTAGACTGCGTGGATATCCCAACCAGTCTGTAGTGCCCATAGATCGTGATCAAACGACTTCCACATTGACTCAAAATGATGGTGCAACGGTATTTAACAAATTTGAATTTGAACTGCGCTACCCCATTACGTTAAAACCATCGGCTTCCATTTACATGCTTACTTTTGCAGAAGGTGGTGCGAGTTATGACAATTTCAGGGATTATAATCCGTTCTTGTTAAACCGTTCCGCAGGAGCGGGAATCCGTATATTTATGCCCGCTTTTGGTCTGCTTGGTATCGATTTTGGTTATGGGTTTGATCCTATTCCCGGTGATGTAGGACCACATGGCTGGGAAACGCACTTTATAATAGGTCAGCAGTTTTAAACGTAGAACAAACAATACTAAAAAGCAATTTCCAATTTGGCACGATATTTTCTAATACCATTCTGCTTATGAGAAAACAAGCCATTTTAGTGAGTTTTTCATTCCTTTTAATAGGTTTATGCGCGAATGCACAGCGCAGTATGCGTATAGGCTATATTGATATGGATTATATCTTGGAAAATGTGCCCGAATACCAAGAGGCACAAGCCCTGCTGAATGCCAAAGTAGATGAATGGCAGATTGAGATCGAAAAAAAACAGAGCACTATCGAGCAAATGAAAAAAACGCTTGAAAACGAACGTGTCTTGCTCACAGAAGAGTTGATTACCGAACGTGAGGAAGAAATCGCTTTTATAGAAAACGAACTTTTTGAATACCAGCAGAAACGTTTTGGACCTCGTGGCGATCTCATGATTCAGAACCGTACGCTTGTGGAGCCGGTGCAGGATCAGGTTTTTAACGCAGTACAGGAATTGGCCAAAGCGCGTAAATATGACTTTATCTTTGATAAATCCTCAGATCTGGTTATGCTTTATGCAAATGAGCGGAATGATGTAAGCGACCAAGTGCTTTTGAGCATTAACCGCTCCTCAAATAGGAAACAGGTAAATAACCGAGGGGACCGTAAAGAACTGGAAACTGACGAAGCCCGCAGTGTGGAAGAAAATCTTGAGATCACGGAACGCGAAAAAGCAACCGATGCCAAGCAGGATGAGCGTGAGCAGTTTGTACAGGATCGCAAAGCAGAGCGGGATTCGATTCGTGCCGTGAAAAAAAGAGAATTTGAAGAGCGCCGCCAGCGCATACTTGAAGAAAGGGCACAACGTAGAGATTCCATTACCGGAGCTAAGGATGACAACAATCCTTCTGAAACAGCTCCAGAAACTGCCGCACAGAAAAGCAATGCACCTACGGCAGAACAAAGCAGACAAGAAATTTTAATATCGCGTCAAGCTAGAAGGGATTCCATATTGCAGGCAAGAAAACGGGTTAAAGATTCTGTGATCCAATCCAGACAACGACAAAAAGATTCTATAAATTAAAAAAAACACCTTTAGCCATTAGGTGGTCTTGAATAAAGACAAGAAATGGTGTTTAAAACGTATATAATCAATAACACTTACCATTAAATTACTTTTAAAATGAAACAAATGAAAACCTTAGTTTTAGCCATCGCTTTGATTTTAGGAACAAGCGGAATTGCACAGGCACAGGATTCTAAGATTGCACACATTGCAACTCAGGAATTACTTGAGCAAATGCCAGCATTTAAAACTGCCCAGGCCGAAATGCAAAAAATTCAATCTTCTTATGAAGCAGAAATGCAGAATATGGGTCAGGAGCTGCAAAAAACCATGGAGCGTTACAGCCGTGAAGCGGAAACTAAAACCGATGAAGAAAACATGACACGTCAACAAGAGGTGGAACAAACCAGAAATAAAATCGTTGAATACCGCCAGACTGCTATGCAGGACATGCAGAAAAAAGAAGGCGATCTTTTAAAGCCAGTTTACGAAAAAGCACGTACTACCATTCAAAAAGTAGCTCGTGACAAAGGGTATAATTACGTATTAGATAGCACTACAGGTACTGGTTTATTACTAGCGGACGGTTATGATTTAATGCCTGACGTAAAAAAAGCTTTAGGTTTATAATATCCAACTTGAGGAATACATCTTGCGATCTTCTGAAACAAAATCGGTAACGATTATAGAATAGAATTTCCTGAGTCTTTCCGAAAATATTTTTTATCTTGAAAAATCATTGAAAAACCGCCTACTA
>JBBPYO010000079.1:0-6201 GCA_038199845.1 Flavobacteriales bacterium | reverse complement strand
TATCGTTATAAGAGATAACGCCAATGTCTCCGCCTAGGATCATTTCGCGTTCGCGAATCTGTTTTACAAGGTTTACAAGGTCAGACTCTTCAATGGTTATAAAAAGATCGCCCTTTTTCAGGATAATATCCTCATAAATCTCGTCAATGATCTCAAAATCCTGGGACTGTTCTATGCAGAATTTTCTAAACCCATGAAGAATACGGCGTGGGTAGGGATATACAGCATTTTCTGGATAGACCAAAAAGATTTTTTGGTACATATTGATTTTGCGTAATCCCTCCTTGAGTGCATTGTAAATATCTTCCTCAAAATCTTGAAAGATTTCAGCATATGTATTGTCGAGGTCAATTTTATTATTGTCCAGCAATAACAATTTTTCTGTCTGTATTTGTTTTATGGCTTTTAGGACATCATTCGTAAAACTGACATGCTTATTGTCTTCCGTTTTAAAATGAGGCATGATGACATAATTGTCGTAAGCACCCTTGTTTTTTTCCATTAGATTGAGAAATAGGGACTGATCGCAGTGATAAATATGCAGATCAACATGGGTGTCGGTACCTAGACTATTGATAAATGAGTTATAGACGCGCATCTTATAGGTACTCAGTTTATTGATTAAAAACAATATATTAGTTTTACCTATAAGTTTTGTACGCGTAATATAAAAGCCTTTTCCATGTATGGAACTGATAATCTTACGCTCTTTGAGGATGTTATAAGCTTTCTCAACGGTATCGCGCGAGAGGTAGAACTCTTCGCTAAAACTGTTTATGGAAGGCAGTTGTTGATCCATTATAAGATTTCCGGCTGAGATATGTTGGATTACAGAATCAACAATTTGTTTGTATTTTGGTTTTCTCGATTTTTGATCAATCTTTATTAAATTGAATATATGCATGGCTAAAGTTGTTTTGTCGGTAGCCCAAGTTATAAAAGTTATGGCTTAAATAATACGATAAAAATTATTCAATCTTTTTATAGAACCGAACAGGTAAGTACAGGATGGATTCTCTTCAACCTTGCTTTAACTTAGCGGTCAACAAATTCATTCAAAAGAAAAAATATGGATCATTCGGTCAACGATTTCAAGTATGTGGATTACCTCTGGGATAAAAAAAAAGCAGAATCAATGGGCAACGATCAGGTTGCACTGTTTCTCTACCGCTCCAATATTCTGGGTGCAGATCTTAGAATTACCAATTATGGTGGTGGAAATACCAGTTGTAAAACAATGGAAAAGGATCCATTGACCAATGAAGAGGTGGAAGTTATGTGGGTAAAAGGTTCCGGCGGAGACATCGGGACACTCACCAGAAAAGGAATCGCCGGTTTGTATACAGAGCATCTGCGCAATCTGAAAAACGTTTATGGCGGTCTGGAAGATGAAGACCGTATGGTGGGACTTTTTAACCATTGTATTTACGATCTGGACAGTAAGGCTCCTTCAATAGATACGCCTTTACATGGATTATTGCCTTTTACACATATAGACCATCTACATCCAGATGCCTTGATCGCAGTTGCCGCTGCAAAGAACAGTGAAAAAGTCACCAAAGAAATATGGGGGGACACCATGGGCTGGGTTCCATGGCAACGTCCAGGTTTTGATCTTGGACTCCAATTGGAAAAATGCCTGGAAGAAAATCCCGATATCCGTGGGATTGTTCTCGGTAGCCATGGGCTTTTTACCTGGGGCGAAACTTCTTATGAATGCTATATGAACAGTCTCGAGGTTATCGAAATGGCCTCGGAGTACATAACAAAGAAAATCAAGGAAAATGGAGAGGTTTTCGGCGGTCAGAAGATAAAATCGCTCCCTGCTGAAGAACGTAAGGAAAAAGCAGCCGAATTGATCCCTTCGTTACGCGGGTTGGCTTCTTCGGAAAATCGCATGATAGGGCATTTTACGGATAGCGATGTGGTTTTGGAATATATAAACAGTAACGATCTTGAGCGTCTTGCACCTATGGGGACTTCATGTCCAGATCATTTTCTGCGTACCAAAATTCAACCTTTGGTGCTGGATCTCCCGACCGATGCGGACTTTTCCGATAGGGAAAAGACGCTGGAGAAACTGACGCCCGCCTTTGAAAAATACCGTCAGGAATACGCAGATTACTATAAAAAACACAAGCACGACAACAGTCCGGCAATGCGTGATCCCAATCCTGTGATCATTATTTATCCCGGTGTGGGCCTGTTCAGTTTTGCCAAGAACAAGCAGACCAGCCGTGTTGCAAGTGAGTTTTATGTCAACGCGATCAACGTGATGCGCGGTGCAGAGGCCATTACGGAATATACCGCTTTACCGCGCCAGGAGGCCTTTGATATCGAATATTGGTTACTGGAAGAAGCGAAATTACAGCGCATGCCAAAGGAGCAATCGCTTTCGCGAAAGGTTGCCTTTGTTACCGGGGCCGGTGGCGGGATAGGAAAGGCCATTGCCGATAAACTGGTCGCTGAAGGTGCCAATGTCGTACTTACCGACATTGCAGAAGACCGCCTTAAGGAGGCCCTTAAAACCTATAAACTGGACGAGGCCTCCTATGCCGTATGCGATGTGACCAATAAGGAGTCAATCCACAAGGCGATGAAAAAAGCCTGTTTGGACTTTGGTGGTGTCGATATTCTGGTACACAGTGCGGGTCTCGCCATTTCCAAACCCCTGGAAGAAACCACCGAAAAGGACTGGGATCTCTTACAGGATGTCCTGGTCAAAGGACAGTTTGAACTCGCTCAAGGAGTAGTACAAGTGATGCGCAAGCAGGATCAGGGCGGTAATATCATATGTATTGCCAGTAAAAATGGCTTGGTCTCCGGGCCCAATAACGTGGCTTATGGTACGGCAAAATCCGCTCAACAGCACATGGCCCGTTTGCTTGCAGCTGAATTAGGTGGAGATAAAATACGCGTGAATACCGTAAACCCCGATGGAGTAATAGTAGGCAGTAAAATATGGGAGGGTGACTGGGCCGAAGGTCGCGCTAAGGCTTATGGCATCACCGTAGAAGAATTGCCGCAGCATTATGCCAAGCGCAACCTGCTCAATGAGATCATTTATCCCGAAGATATTGCCAATGGCGTATTTTCTCTTGTTGCGATTCTTGACAAGTCCACCGGTAATATAATAAACGTTGATGGAGGAATGGCAAACGCCTTTGTAAGGTAAATCCCCCTAGCCCCCGAAGGGGGAACGCTCATTAGGACGTCTGAGACCTGTCAGGTTTTGGAAACCTGACAGGTCTTTGTACATACTAAAACACAAAAAATCAAGGATGAGACTAGATAAGCAAAAACTTGAAGATCAAAATAATAAAGATCTTGGAAACCATAAAAAACAACTTGATCTCCTTTCTGAATCGCTGACCGGACAAGGGGTGGATGTTCAGGACATAATTAGTAAATTGGCCGATTTCCAGGTGGCCATACCCAGTTGGGCCTTAGGTGCCGGTGGAACGCGTTTTGGCCGTTTTGGATTTGGCGGTGAGCCTTCTTCATTGGAAGAGAAAATTGAGGATGTTGGTCTGATCCATTCCCTAACCCAGACCGCGGGGGCGGTCTCGCTGCATATACCGTGGGATATCCCTTCAGATTATAATGCCATCAAAGAATTTGCCCGCAATAACGATATCGTCTTCGATGCCGTGAACAGCAATACTTTTCAGGATCAAAAAGGCGCAAAGGAAAGCTATAAATACGGTTCGCTGAGCAGTACGAGCCAAGCGGTCCGCGAGCAGGCCATTGCCCACAATAAAGAGGTGGTTAATATAGGGGACAAACTGGGCTCAAAAAGCTTGACGGTCTGGTTGGCCGATGGTGCCTCCTTTCCCGGGCAGACCAATTTTCAGACCGCGCTGACCCATACGCAGGATAGTCTAATTTCCATTTATGAGGATATGCCCACGGACTGGAAACTATTTATTGAGTACAAACCCTATGAACCCAATTTTTACAGCACCGTTATTCAAGACTGGGGCACTTCGCTGATGCTCGCCAATGGTTGTGGTGAACGTGCCTATACGCTCGTTGACCTCGGTCATCATCTCCCAAACAGCAATATTGAGCAAATCGTTTCCACCTTGATGCTCAAAGGAAAACTGGGCGGGTTTCACTTCAATGACAGCAAATATGGCGATGATGACATTACCGTTGGCAGTATCAAGCCCTACGCCCTGTTTTTGATCTTTAAAGAACTGGTTTACGGTATGGAAAACAATAAAAATAATCCCGAACTTTCCTGGATGATCGACGCCAGCCATAACATCAAGGATCCGCTGGAAGATCTAATCCAGTCGCTGGAAGCCATTCAGGAAGCTTTCGCGAAAGCATTATTGGTCGACCAAAAGGTTCTGAAAACCGCTCAAGAAGAGCATGATGTCGTAAAATGTCAGGAATTGCTGCAGGACGCCTACAGAACCGATGTGAGACCTTTGATCAGGGAAGCACGGCTGAAGCGGGGCGGTGCGCTCAACCCCATTGAAGCATACCGAAACCTTAATGTACGGAAAAACCTGATCAGGGCACGCGGTATGAATACCGTGGCAACCGGACTTTAAAAGAGCTTTATGAAGAAGACAGTAACAGCCATTTTTGATATCGGCAAGACGAATAAGAAATTTTTCCTTTTCGATGATGATTTCCGGGAAGTTTACAGGGAATATATTCAGTTTGATGAGATCAATGATGAGGACGGCCACCCCACCGAAGACCTTTCTGCCCTGCGCAACTGGTTAAGGGAGGTTTTTGATCGCATTCTAAAAACCGAAGAATACGATATAAAGGCCATTAACTTCTCCACCTATGGAGCAAGTCTGGTACACCTGGATGCAAATCGAGAAGTTATCTTTCCCCTTTATAATTATACAAAATCCATTCCGATGGAAATTATTGATTCCTTCTACACTAAATACGGACCGGAAAGTGATTTTCACCGGCAGACGGGCTCTTCCAATTCTGGGATGCTCAATGCCGGAATGCAGCTATACTGGCTCAAGCACACCCGTCCGGAGATATTCAAAAAAATCAAATACACGCTGCACCTCCCACAATACCTCAGTTTTGTGTTCACCGGCATACCGCTCAGTGAATATACAAGCATTGGCTGTCATACCGCTCTTTGGGACTATGAGGCGAAAGATTATCATAAATGGGTCTATGCCGAAGGTTTTGATCAGATCTTGCCACCGATCGTTTCCACGGAGACCAGCATAAACATGAACTACAATGGCAGACGCATCAGAATAGGAGTGGGAATCCACGACAGTTCGGCGGCGCTGTTGCCCTATGTAAGAAGCCTAAAAAAACCTTTTATCCTTATTTCGACCGGCACGTGGAGCGTTGCCCTAAACCCTTTTGTGGAAAAAACACTCAGTAAAAAGGATGTGGAGAACGGTTGCATAAATTATATGCGCATCAATGGAAGACCTGTTAAATCCGCCCGGGTGTTTTTGGGTAATGAATACCGCATTCAAGTCGAAAAACTCGCAGAATATTATAAAAAAGATTCCGATTATCACAAGACCATGAAGTTTGATCATGATGTCCATTATAATATTATAAAAGAATTTGATCCCGTTTTTTGCTGGGAATCCATCACCATTCCAGACATGCCCAAAAAGACCCACTTGCGCTATACCTGCTTTGAGCACGCTTACCACCACCTGATGATCGAACTGGTGCAATTGCAGGTAAATTCGATCAAGACGGCTATGGGCAGTATGAAGATCGAAAAGCTTTTTGTGGACGGTGGTTTTAGCGATAACGATATATACATTCAGCTTTTATCTCATCATTTCCGGAACATGGAATTGCGCACGACCGATTCGTCCCTGGGCTCAGCCTTGGGCGCCGCGATCTGTATTTCGGATACGAAGCTGAACTCCAAATTTTTAAAGAAAAACTATTCAATGAAAAAACATATCCCCTTCATCGCAATCTAAAGCCTATGTCAGACTATTTTAACCCCGCATATCCCTCTATGGACGACCTGCGCCAAAGGTCAAAAGAGCGCGTACCCGCATTTGCATTCGAATATCTAGATGGCGGGTGCAACGAGGATGTCAGCATCACCAGGAACACCGCCGAGATCCGTGAAATACAGCTACAGCCGCGCTATCTCAAAAATTATGGGCAGAGCAGCACCAAAACCAAGGTCCTGGGGATGGAATTTGACGCACCGTTCGGGATTGCCCCCGT
>JBBPYO010000078.1:0-3120 GCA_038199845.1 Flavobacteriales bacterium | reverse complement strand
CTGAAAAAACGGAGTTAGATCAGCATAACCATAGTCAAAAACGTTGAACTCTCCTTCAAAAACCCACAAAAACAGACCCGTCATCAGCAGAAATATGCCAATGACGAGATAGCCGATGGAAGAAGCAAAAAAACTGTTGATTTCTTTTTTAAGAATGGCCAGCAAGAGCAAAAAGGTTAAAGGTTAGGAGTTACAGGTTAAGATTTTACAGTTTTGCGCGTAAAGCACATCAACTGACTTTGCCAACGCTCCAGGCCTCGGGTTTATTGCTAAAAAATACTTTTGTATTCGCCCAGGTTGTCCTAAAGAAGTCACTTTTTCTATAGTTTTCTAAAGCTTCCTCATTATCCCAGTGGCTGTAGGTGAAAAACAAATGAGGGGTGTTTTTATCCTGGTACAATTCTACAAAATGGCAACCTTCAAAAGCCTTTATTTTCGGTGCAGCCTTTTCAAATAAATCTTGAAAATTGGCTATTTTTTCGGTCTTAAACTCCATTTTTACGATTCTTATAAGCATAAAATGAGCGTTATTTTTTAATGATTCTATTCAAAATTAATACTTACCGTATCCCGAAAACCAAGGCCAAATAGGGTAGAAGCACTCCCCACCGTACTGGGATTGCTCTTGTAAACGGCCAGTTCCAAATATCCGGAAGAGTTGAACAACGCTAATTTTTTACCGTCCTCATCGCGTTTTTCCTTTTCGATATCAAAGTTAATGGCTTCGCTATATCTATCAAAAATCTTAGTGAAAGTTGCCGTTCTCGCGGCTATTTTAAACGTTCTGCCCTGCGCCACACTATTGAATAATTTACGTGTGATGTTAGTAATTACGTTGCCATAATTATCTATATATATCACATTGCCCATGATCTGTTTTCCGTCATTATGAATCACGGGCATTATGCCGATAATTTCCCTAATTTCTGGAATCGTTTTGCCAATCACACCTAATTTTCCACCGCGGGCAATATGGCAGGCCACTTTTACAAAAACATCAAGGACGGTAAAATTAGTGTTCACGCGGTCGTGAATATTTATTTCCACCATTTCCTCGGGCACCATATTGCGGGTCATCATCGATATGATCCCATTATTTGCACATATAAAAAAATGACCATCCAGTTTTACCGCAATGTGTTCATTTTCGGCATGCCTTTCAGAATCAATACCTATAATATGAATCGTTCCCTCAGGGAAATTTTTATAAGCATTCTGGATGATGTAAGCAGCTTCTGTTATGTGAAATGGGGAAATGCTGTGCGATATATCAACAATATGCGCATCTGTAAGTTCACTTAAAATAGCACCTTTTACAGCACCTGCAAAGTGATCTTTCAGTCCAAAATCAGTTGTAAGAGTAATAATTGCCATTCGGGGTTTTCTTGATACTTTAAGAAGGTAGGTAATTTAAAATAGTTACATTTGTTAAGAGCAAAATTAGATATAATTAAATAGTTACTACCATAAAATCTTTCGGCTTTTGAACGAACTTATCATTGAGCTTTCTGAAATTACCCCAAGGGACTTCTTTGGGCAACACAATGTGAACATTGAACTTATAAATAAATATTTTCCCAAACTCAAAATAGTAGCCCGCGGTAATTATATAAAGGCTTATGGTGATGAGCATCTTTTGGAAGAATTTGATCGCAGGATGACTATGCTGCTCGATCATTTTTCGAAATTTAATAAGCTTGATGAAAACGCAATAGAACGGGTGCTTACCAGCGATAATAAAAAGGAATACGAAACTTCCGTATCCAGCGGTGAAGTGTTGGTACACGGCGTGAGCGGTAAACTTATTAAAGCGCAGACCGCAAACCAACGTAAACTTGTAGAACTTGCCCGTAAACATGACATGGTTTTTGCCGTTGGTCCTGCTGGTACGGGTAAAACTTATACAGGGGTTGCCATTGCCGTAAAAGCCTTAAAAGATAAAGAGGTAAAGCGAATCATACTTACACGACCAGCAGTGGAGGCGGGTGAGAATCTGGGTTTCCTGCCGGGAGATCTGAAAGAAAAACTGGATCCGTATATGCAGCCGCTCTATGATGCACTGCGCGATATGATTCCACATGAAAAACTTGAATCTTATATAGAAAAACGAGTTATAGAGATCGCCCCAATGGCCTTTATGCGTGGACGTACTTTAGATAATGCTTTTGTCATACTCGACGAGGCACAAAATACCACCCACGCCCAGATGAAAATGTTTTTGACCCGAATGGGAAAAAACGCTAAATTTTTGATTACCGGTGATCCCGGTCAAGTTGACTTGCCACGCAGGAGCATCAGCGGTCTCAAGGAGGCAATTCTTATTCTTAAAGATGTAGAAGGAATTGGTATGGTTTTTCTGGACGATAAAGATGTTATTCGTCATAAACTGGTCAAAGAAGTGATCGCTGCTTATAAGGAGATCGAGAACAATAATTAGATTTTTCTTGATTTAGGATTAACCCATTTTCCATACGTGATTTAATTTATGCATACACTTACAACCACCAACTATAATTTCCCTGGTCAGCAAGACATTTATAAAGGAAAAGTACGTGAAGTATATACGCTGAACAACGATTTGCTGGTCATGATCGCTACAGACCGGCTGAGTGCTTTTGATGTGGTCATGCCCAAAGGAATTCCTTTTAAAGGACAAATATTGAACCAGATCGCCACCAAAATGATGAATGACACAAAAGATCTTGTGCCCAATTGGCTTATTGCCACACCAGATCCCAATGTCGCTATCGGTAAGAAATGTGAACCTTTTAAAGTGGAAATGGTCATACGTGGTTATCTCGCTGGTCACGCGGCGCGGGAATATAAAGCTGGAAAAAGAATGCTCTGTGACATAAAAATGCCTGAAGGAATGCAGGAAAATGATAAGTTTCCACAACCTATTATAACTCCCGCCACAAAAGCGGAAATGGGAGATCACGATGAAGATATTTCCAAAGAAGATATAATCAAGAAGGGAATCGTATCAAAAGAAGATTATGCTATTCTGGAAGATTATACTAAAAAATTGTTTACTCGCGGAAGCGAAATAGCACACGAGCGCGGACTTATTCTTGTGGATACCAAATATGAGTTTGGTAAAGATAAAGACGGAAACATCCT
>JBBPYO010000077.1:0-3001 GCA_038199845.1 Flavobacteriales bacterium | reverse complement strand
GCTCATGGGCTCTATGATCTGTTTGTATCCCTTTTGGTATAAGATAGAGTATTTATAGACCCATTTATAGACAGCCGTTGTGGAAACCCCATAAAGCTCGGAAACATCACGGACGCTGTACTGGTTGTTCTCGATGCGTTTTACCATGTCCTTTTTGAACTTCTCGCCGAAAGTACGGTTGCAGCTAAGGTCGAAACTCTTTTTTAAATCATTTAAATTTGCCATGTTTGATTGGTTTTATCCAACCGAAAACGGTCAACGTATTTCAGGCATCGACAAACATGCAACCTTCAACCTGCAACTTTCAACCTTTTCTAACCTTTTCCAACCGTTTCCCTTCGGGTCGGGCTTTTCTTTGCAATCTTTTTGTTCGTTTCTCACAAAAAAGATTTCCACTTCAATCCCTAACGCAGATTTTGATTTAATGATAGCATTTAGAAGATTCAATTAAGAAGACTGTTCTTTTTAACCTGCAACCTGCAACTTTCAACCTTTTTTCCACATGATTATGCATTTAACTACTGACTTCTACAACTTATAATTAATTAAGTCTATTTTTAGGCTGAAATAATGCGTTTTTAAGGTTTTTAGGCAGTTTTTATAGGATTCTGAAGGCAAAATTTTGAGTATTCCTGTACGTTTAATTTTATTTTTGAAAAAAATATTTTGAAGGCAAGTAGTTTGATTCTCAAATTTCATATCATTAGCACACCGTTATTTTAGTAGAATGATGCACTTCAGAAATTTGCCTAAACAACCCCCTACATTCGTGTCTTATTGGAATGTGGGCAAGTTATTATATGGAGCCCTTTTCATTTTTATTGTAGAAACACTCTTTTATTACTACGAATTTATGGCTGCGTATCACAATGGGCATTTGGCTATAAAGTTATTCTGGTTGTGGAGTCTTCTGTTTTCATTTTCCCATATCTTTTTGGTCGTTATGGATAGTTGGTCGCGGTTTCAAGATTACAAACGCATCAAGGATTATTTGTTTCAGTACGGCTTTAACCCAAGAATTATTTCGCCGTACAGGGGAAGTAAATGTCAGCGTATGGCAGTACTCGCAGCGGCGCGTGAACTGGGGATGCAAAATGAAGTAGAACGTTATTTTCAAAAATTGGGTATAAAATGGTTTCATTTTGTACCTACTTTCATGATTCAGGATCCACTTTTTCTGCTTAAAAGGAATTTTTGGGCGCGTACGTTTACCGAGAAATATTACGAGCCCAAATTTAATTATCGGGAGTTTCAAAAAATTCCTACTTGATGTTACAGGCAACCGGATTAAGTAAAACCTATAGCTCTGGGAAAGCACTTGACAACGTGAGCATCTCGCTGAATTCAGGTTCCATTAGCGGACTTTTAGGTAGAAACGGAGCTGGAAAATCAACTCTTTTTAAGATTTTATGCGGTCTGGTCACACCAGATTCCGGAACAGTAGTTTTATCTTCCAATAAAAGCAAACCCATTGGGGCGGTAATTGAACATCCAGGTTTATATGATTATTTGAATGCTTACGATAATTTAAAGGTTTTCGCGAAGATTCAACGCGCTGCTTATGATATAAATGCGCTGGAAAATTACTTACGTAACGTAGGTCTGCCACTGGAACGTAAAGATCCGGTAAAGAATTTTTCAATGGGCATGAAGCAGCGTTTGGGCATTGCCATTGCTTTACTCAACAATCCGGATATTCTCATTCTGGATGAACCTTTTTCCGGACTCGATCCCACCGGAGTTTCAGCATTAATCAAGCTCATTAAAAATTTCGCAGCGCAAGGGATGGCAATTTTACTTTCTTCGCATTTAATGGCAGAACTTCATAAAAGCTGCGATTATTTGTATGTAATTGACAAAGGCGCGATCGTTAATCATGGGCCAACTTTTGAGCTGATTAATAAGTTAGTGACGATTTATACGATTACCGCGGCACAACTGGAAACCTCTAGTGTTGTTCTGCCTTATTTGATTTCTTCCGAAAAAAATACGGTTACGGTAAACTGTGCCAGTATCGAAATTCCACAATTGCTCCAGGATCTTTTAACCGAAGGTTTTAAAGTGACCAGTTGCGTGCCGGCAATAACTTTAGAACAGCTTTTAAACGCTTCATCATCATGAGAGCAATTCTAGCAAGCGAACTTTTTAAATTGGCCAAACAGAGTAAAACCTGGTATGCGGTAGGAGCGGTTTTTTTGATCGAAATTATAATCTTTGTAAGCGCTTATTTTCAAGGGGCAAGTATTTTGGAACTGCTGCTGGATAATTTGCGTCAGTCTTTTTATTTTGAAGGTAATCTCTTAAATGGAAATCTTCTGTTGTACATCGTGCTCAATTCGCTGTGGTTCAATGTGCCCTTGATCCTTATGATCGTAACCTCGGCAATGGTGACTGAAGAATATAAAAATGGAACCCTGCAAACAACACTTTTACAGGCTGTAAAAAAATGGGAACTCATCGTGGCAAAATATTTGGCCGCTGCCGTATTTACGGTTTTGGTTATTGCGCTGATGATGTGCACCACATTTGCAATGGCTTACAGTATTTTTGGTAACGGCGATCTGGTTGTGTATTTAAATACGCTCAACTTTTTTCCGGCAGATGTTGCATTTGTGCGTATTTGTCTGGCGTTTGGTTCCGGGACCTTGAGTATGCTTTTTTATACTACGGTAAGTGTGACTTTGGGAATCTTGCTGAAAGAACCGGCCAAAACCTGGATCGCATCAGCATTTTTCTTAATATTTTGTTCGCTGCTGCTTAAAGCCGATTTAGGTCTGGAAAACTATGACGCGCTGTTTTTTCCGAAACTGACCAATACCTGGCAGCGCTTTTTTAATTATGATCTGGATCTGTATGAAATTTTCATTGATAACCTGATTTTACTCATTTATACCCTTTTAATTGGCGGTTTCGGCGTTTATTTATTCCAGAAAAAAGATATAGGATGATTAAATATTTATTGCTGAACTGTGTGCTTTTTATCGTTCTCTCCACGAAGGCG
>JBBPYO010000076.1:0-3471 GCA_038199845.1 Flavobacteriales bacterium | reverse complement strand
TAGAAAATATTGAAGATCAGGGTATGCATGAGATTCTTGAATCTCAAAAAGCGGAGGCTAATAACCAGTTTTTCAAATTTGTGGAACGTAATTATCCCGAATGGTTCAAAGATGCTGAAAAGCCTATTATGTCCCATACCTTATTTAAAGAGCGCATTGCACCCCATTTAAAAAATAAAACCCCTACCCTACTTATTGTCATAGACAATTTAAGATACGATCAGTGGAAAGCTTTTGAGCCTATTATAAGTAACTATTATAAGAAAGAGAGCGAAGAAGCGTATTGCAGCATCTTGCCGACGGCCACTCAATATGCAAGAAATTCCATTTTTTCAGGTCTGATGCCCAGTGATATGGAAGCGCGCTATCCCAACCTCTGGCTTAATGATACCGATGAGGGCGGAAAAAACATGAATGAGGACAAATTTCTGGAAGCACAATTGAAAAGGTTGGGCTTAGACCTTAAGTGGGAATATCATAAAATAACCAACTTAAGAGCTGGAAAGAAACTGGTTGAAAACTTTAATTCGATCAAGAACAATGATCTTACTGTGCTTGTGTATAATTTTGTGGATATGCTCTCCCATTCAAAGACCGAAATGGAAGTTATCAAGGAACTGGCTTCTAATGATAAATCCTATCGCTCTCTGACTGAAAGTTGGTTTAAAAATTCCCCGTTATTGGAAATGATCCAAAAGGCGCAACAAATGGGCCTCAAACTTATAATAACTACAGATCATGGGACGATCAATGTGAAAAATCCATCTAAGGTAATAGGCGATAAAAACACTAGCTTGAATTTACGCTATAAAACAGGCCGTAGCCTTACGTATGAATCTAAAGACGTTCTAGCCGCAACAGATCCTAAAAAGATTCATTTGCCTACTATAAATATGAGCAGTTCTTTCATTTTTGCAAAAGGCGATCTATTTTTTGCGTATCCTAATAACTACAACCATTATGTGGGTTATTATAGAAATTCTTATCAACATGGTGGAGTTTCATTAGAAGAAATGATCATTCCTTTTGTGGTAATGAATCCTAAATAGTTAAAATGAATTTTTAACGTATAAAAAATAAGTAATAATATGTAACTTGTTGGCGGTCAATACCTATTTAGGCTATTGATCGCTTTTAGGTTATAACTAAAACCGGAAATTATAAAATATTTACGTATGCAAACAACCTATACCTTAGATGAGATTGATCAGGTTGCCAAGGACCTTATTTCCTTTTGCAAACATAAAACCATTCTCTTTTACGGTCCTATGGGCGCAGGGAAAACCACACTTATAAAATCTATTATTAAAAACCTGGGATCTAAGGATGCAGTTAGCAGTCCTACCTTTTCAATCGTAAATGAATACGTGGGCGAAGATGAACTTCCTATTTATCACTTTGACTTTTATCGGATAAATAATGAAAGTGAGGTGGAACAGCTGGGTCTAGATGACTATTTCGACCACAAAGGATGGACATTTATAGAGTGGCCCGAAAACATTAACAGTTTTTTACCTAATCCTTCACACGTAGCGAAAATCGACTCGATAAACAACGTAAAAAAAATGTTAACGGTTTCATAAAAATTGTTAAAATAAAATTAAAAATAAAATTAATAGTACGCTGTATTTTCCTACAAAATAATTTTCAAATGAAGATAATGTTGCAAATTCTGGGATTATGTCTAATATTCAAAGATTATAGGAAAAATATTGGTATTATTGTCAATAGTTAGACAATTGTTAAAATCTGATTTTTCGAATTAAAGTTTGCAAAATTACGAAAACTCAAAAGTTTGGTTTAAGGCGTTTTATGTAGTGATATTTGTACCATCAAAAACAAACAAATACTCACATAAAATTACTACTATGAAAATCAAAACTTTATTTTTCGGACTTTTAATCGCTGGTGCAACCGCAATGTCTTACGTAACTGTTCAAGATCAACCAAATGCAAATCAAGCCTCAAAAGAAGTTCTTAAGTCGGCCATTAAAGTCCCTACTCGCGGGTAGTTTTATTGCAGCTTTTTTAGCCGCGTCACCATATTTTTTTTACATATATGAAGGATTTCCACATGTCAAAGTGTGGAAATCCTCTTTTTTTGGACTAAACTTTATTTATGACAGCAATTTTTATGAAAGTGTCAACGTTGTAGGTTGGATATTATTTGGCAAAATAATTCCTCTACTCTTTTTGTTGATATGGTTCTTTACTTGTACGCACTGGTGGTATCATGCTATAATCATTCCAATATGTATGTATACCTTTCAAATTTATGGAACATTAGATGATGATTTAATGTTTGCAGACTCTTATGAAATATATTTTTTAGCACCTTTGATCCTTTTTGCGCTCATATTTCTTTATGGAATAAGAATGCGGATTTTTGATAGAGTTTATGGAATAGAATTCAATGAACTGCGTCGAGTAACATTAAAGGGTGAAATTAAAGATAAGAACAAAGAAGAAAATGAAAAAGAATATCCATTTGAAGCTTCTTACTCTCCATCAATCAACCATGAGGAGTTTGAGGAAGAGGATGAGGACAACGAGCCTCTATATATGGGCTGATATCAAGATTCTTCAAAACACTGTATTATATCTTTTCTTTTAGTTGCTCTTTCTTTAGTTTATGCTGCTGATCCATGCAAATCGTCATTGTCAGATTTTTTCTGCTTTTAAGTGCATTCTTCCATATCAAATTTCCCTCCTTGTAAAAAATTATTAGATAGCTTATTTTTGTTAGCTTGGCTATGTTGTTTTATAACATACAAGACATTATAAACATGTCCTGATCAATCATAAATCTTACACGTGCATGAGCAGCATAAATCTTGCTAACAGTCCATTTACCAGGGAAGAACTTCTTCCTCAAGAGGAAAAACTTGAGATTCAGAAGAAAGGAGGTTCCCTATTTATAGGTATTCCAAAGGAGAATCATTTTCAAGAAAAACGAGTTTGCCTCACTCCTGATGCAGTAAACGCGCTAACGTGTAATGGACACCGCGTGCTTATAGAAAGTAAAGCGGGGCTAGATGCAAAATTTACAGACCACCACTATTCTGAAGCGGGTGGCGAAATCACCTCAGATACCGCCAAGGTTTTTGGTTGTCCCATGGTTTTAAAAGTGGAACCTCCTTCCTTGGATGAATTGGCTATGATGAACCCACAAACGGTTCTAATCTCAGCCTTGCAATTAAAAACACAGTCTAAAGCGTATTTCGATGCTTTATCTACCAAACGTATTACCGCACTCGCTTTTGAATTTATAAAAGATGATGACGGCACCTATCCGGCCGTTCGCGCATTGAGCGAAATTGCAGGTACCGCATCTGTTCTGCTTGCGGCCGAATTAATGTCGGCAGAAGGTCAGGGCAACGGACTTATGTTTGGTAACATTAGCGGCGTGCCACCCGTTGAAGTTGTTATTGTAGGGGCTGGGACTGTTGGCGAATTTGCAACGCGTTCTGC
>JBBPYO010000075.1:0-7732 GCA_038199845.1 Flavobacteriales bacterium | reverse complement strand
TAAAGAAAAAACTGGAGCCCGTATAGAAGTGTTTTTACTTCGTGAACTCAATCCTGAAACACGCCTGTGGGACGTTCTTGTAGATCCCGCACGTAAAATAAGAATAGGTAACAAGCTTTATTTTGGCGATGATGAAAGCCTTGTGGCAGAAGTCATCGACAATACTACGTCTAGAGGGCGCACGCTGCGTTTTTTGTATGATGGGTCGTATAAAGAATTTCGTGCCAAATTAACCGAACTGGGACAGACCCCATTGCCTAAATACATTAAACGAGAAGTGGAACCTGATGATGCAGACCGTTATCAGACCATTTATGCCACAGAAGAAGGTGCTGTTGCCGCACCCACCGCTGGCCTGCACTTCTCTAAGCATTTATTGAAAAGACTGGAGATAAAAGGGATTAATTTTGCTGAGGTTACGCTACACGTAGGTTTGGGAACCTTTAGTGCGGTTGAAGTTGAAGATCTTTCCAAGCATAAAATGGATAGTGAAGAAGCATATATTCATAAGCCCGCTACTAAAATCATAAATAACGCACTTTCCGAAAAAAGACGTATTTGTGCCATAGGTACCACCGCAATGCGCGTATTGGAAACGGCAGTGAGCTCTAATCATACGCTCAATGAATATGGTGGATGGACTAATAAATTCATTTTTCCTCCGTATGATTTTAGTATTGCCAATTGTATGGTTACTAATTTTCATACACCAAAATCCACGTTGCTCATGATGGTTTCTGCTTTTGCAGGTTATGAGTTTACAAAAAAGGCTTATGAAGAAGCAATAAAAGAAAAATATAATTTTTACACGTACGGCGATGCGATGTTGATTATCTAGAACATTAGAATTGTATTAAAAAGGCTGTCCGGAAATTTCCAGACAGCCTTTTTTCGTGGTTAAAAATCGGTCGTTTCAGGCTGTTAATGGCTTTAGAAGCAGCTAAATCGACATGTTTAGTGTTTCTGGCAGGAATTATGCAGCCAATTGGCTCATACAGCTTATTTTAAGGCAGTATAAATTGTAAATTTGCACTATGGTAGCAACTGAAAAAAAGGACATCCGAGCATTAACTCGCGAAGAACTTCGGGATTATTTTTCCGCTAAAGGTGAAAAGGCATTCCGTGGCAATCAGATTTATGAATGGCTCTGGAATAAAGGAGCACATTCTTTTGACGCGATGACCAATATTTCTAAGGAAACGCGTGCTTTTCTGGATGCAAATTTTGTGATCAACCATATTCAGGTTGACCAGATGCAGCGAAGTAATGATGGCACGATAAAAAATGCCGTAAAACTGCACGATAATCTCGTGGTAGAATCGGTACTGATACCTACAAGCAAACGTACCACGGCTTGCGTGTCCTCACAGGTGGGATGTAGTCTTAATTGCCAGTTCTGTGCAACGGCACGCTTAAAGCGGATGCGCAATCTCAATCCTGATGAGATTTTTGACCAAGTGGTTGCGATAGATCGCCAGAGCCGTTTATATTACGACCGCCCGTTGTCTAATATTGTATTTATGGGGATGGGCGAGCCGCTGATGAACTATAAAAACGTGATAGCGGCCATAGAGAAAATCACCAGTCCAGATGGCTTGGGAATGTCGCCAAAACGAATTATGGTTTCCACCTCTGGGGTTCCAAAAATTATTAAGAAAATGGCCGATGATCAGGTCAAATTTAAGTTGGCGGTTTCCCTACATTCCGCTCTTAATGAAGTGCGTACCGACATTATGCCCTTCAACGAGCAAATGCCGCTGGAGGAATTAAAAGATTCACTTAAATATTGGTATGCTAAAACCGGCCAACAGATCTCATATGAATATATTATATGGGAAGGAATCAATGACCGGCAGCAAGATATCAACGCGTTGGTCGATTTCTGCCTGGCCATTCCCAGTAAGGTGAACCTGATCGAATATAATCCCATTGATGACGGCAAATTTCAACAGGCGTCCCCAGAGATTATTGATAAATATGTTACTGCCCTAGAAAGGGAAGGGATTACCGTAACGGTGCGCCGCTCCCGTGGTAAAGATATAGATGCCGCTTGTGGCCAACTGGCGAATAAACACTAATTTTTTAAATCTTATTTGCGTTTATTATTAGGTTTTTATAAAGACTGGGAGGCGCTTTTAAGAGCATATTTTGAAATTTTTCCTGCTGAAATAATGGAATATTATGACTTTAGCGCTTCAAAACCCTAAAACTGCTGCTACCTTGCTGGGTTATCACCTGAGCAATATAAACACCGTCAGCCATTCCGTTAAGATTCATTTGTGCAGATATACCCTCTAATTTTTCCGAACGTAAAAGCTGTCCTTGAAGCGTAAATAATTTCAAGGATTTCAATAAACTGGTAGATCGCAGGCTTAAGTTGTGGGTTGTGGTATTGTAAAAATGGTTTACAGTGACGGTTTCAGTGTCTTCGAAGCTCAACGTATTGGGTTCAAACGAATAATCAAATAATAATAGGAATCCGCTGGGATGAGCTGAAGTTGTTTTAAACGTGAGATGGTAATTGCCGCTGACTAACGGGGTAAATTTATGACCGGTAACATGAATGGCATTATCATATACGTTTGCCGAAGATCCGTTTTGTACAATAGCAGTATCTTCATAAATAAGCGTCATTGTAGCGCTTGTATCAGGGGCGTCTGCCATAAGAACCTGCAGGTCTTCATTTGCATCGTAAAAAGGAGAATTGCCACCGTTATAGGTAAATCCGATGTTGTAGGTCGTACCTGCTTTCAGGGTAAGTATCGGTGAAAAAAGATAGTCTTCTTTATCGATGTCTTGTGTGGCACCGTTGAATGCAAAATTGGTGATGTTGCCGTCGTTTTTAAAATCGGCGGCCTCTAAAATCCAGGAATTGTTGTCACCATCTGCATCCAGCGTGGTATGGCAAGTCTGAAAATTTTGAATATCTGTAAAATCGACAGATAAATAATCTCCTGGAATGCAATTTTGTTCTTCCTCAGTTAAGCTAAAGTCGAAGCCCTGATTATTGTTCTTATCATCAAAGACGATATAATAAGTAGCTCCCCGTTCTATTTCAAAACTGATCTCAGAAAATAGCGTCCCGGCCACATCGTCGTTCTGGGCATAGCATTGCAGGTCGCCACAAGTGCCGGTAAGTATGCTCAAGTTGGTATCTATCGGATCATTCTGGCTCAGTATGCTGCTCACAGTTGCAATTCCGTCGCGGGTAGCGGTATAGATAAACCAGGCTGCACCTTGCGCACTGCTACTAGAATCGCACACAATTGACGCATCACCGCGCTGTATGGGTTTTACGGTTTGCGTTCCCGGCGTGATAACGTCTGCGGTGGCGCAACTGGTCTGCGCAGGTATATCTGGAAATTCTTCTTGAGTGAGTGAGAAATTGTCAATACCGGCATAATAGCTCCATTCACCATTATCATCGTAAGTAAACCGGACTTTAAATTCCGAATTTGCGTATTCAGTAACGTCTGCTTGATATATAAAAGGATTCCAGTTTTCGACAAATGTTTTGATTGTTACCCATGAAGATCCATTGTAGACTTCTATTTTCAGGCTTTCTCCCTTAAGGTCTTCGCGCTCTCCATTACCATAAAAGCCAATTTCTACCGTTAATAAAAGTGGGTTGTTAGTATTAACTTTATAAGCGGGTGTCAGTAAAGAAACATTACTCGGGGAATTATTATCACCGCAGATGTCATCGTTGAAAATTAGCGCCGTAGACCGAAAATTCAATCCGCGTGGGGGATTATTTGTAAACGTATTCCAATCGCAGGGACCGGTGTTTACAATGCTAGACCAGCCCGGAGGAAGCTTTCCATCGTTAAAGTCGGCCGAGGCAATTTGCCCATAAATTTTATTGATAAAGACAAAGAAAATGGCAAAAAAACAAGTAAAAATGATCTTCATATAGTGTTGGAATAGTTGTTAGTAATGCAAATTACTAATAAGATTTTTTGTAAATCGATTTTTAAGATGTTAAAGCTTAGTTTGTAAGGATAAAAGCACAAATTTATCTGTTTAAGTTATCTTTACAATCACCTATGAAGAAAGTAGAACAGATCAAGCAGCCCATTGCCATGGAGATGGAACTTTTTGAAAAAAAGTTTTCGCTCTCCATGGAATCTAAAGTGCCCCTACTTAACCGGATCACACATTATATTGTGAATAGAAAAGGCAAACAGATGCGTCCCATGTTTGTTTTTCTGGTGGCAAAGATGCTGGGCAATGAACATCTTAACGACCGCACGTATAGGGGTGCCGCCGTGATAGAACTAATTCATACCGCGACATTGGTGCACGATGATGTGGTAGATGAAAGCTACCGTCGCCGTGGTTTTTTTAGTCTCAACGCTCTATGGAAAAATAAGATAGCAGTGCTGGTAGGTGATTTTTTACTTTCCAAAGGTCTTCTACTTTCTATAGATAATGAAGATTTTGACCTGCTGCAGATTATTTCGGTTGCAGTGCGTGAGATGAGCGAAGGGGAGCTATTACAAATTGAAAAAGCACGAAAACTTGACATTACCGAAGCCGTTTATTTTGAGATTATTAGGCAAAAAACGGCTACCCTTATTGCAGCTTGCTGTGCTATGGGAGCTTGCGCAGTACATGCCAAGGAAGAGGTAGAACCTATGCGTAAATTTGGAGAGCTCATAGGACTGGCGTTTCAGATCAAAGATGATCTTTTTGATTATGGTTCTAAAAATATAGGAAAGCCTACCGGTATAGATATTAAAGAGCAGAAAATGACTCTTCCCTTAATTTACGCGCTTAACAAAGCCACGCCAAAAGAAAAGGCCTGGCTCATAAATTCGGTAAAAAACCATAATAAAGATAAAAAGAGAGTTAATGAGGTTATTTCTTTTGTTAAGGAAAGCGGTGGTCTGGATTATGCGGTAGGAAAGATGGTCGCCTTACAACAGGAAGCCTTGACGCATCTTAATAAATACCCTGATTCAGTTTATAAAGACTCGCTAGTAGAGATGGTAAATTATGTGATAGAACGAAAAAAATAGCTAAAAAACCCGTTTTCGTATGCTACATGCACTATTGAAAGCATTGAATCGCTGTTACTGCCTTGAGATATTCTAAATTTAATTCCGTTTTCAATAAATTTTCAACCTAAAATTCTTTTGTTCTAAGAGTCGGATTTTTGAATTCTAAGTACATTTTCGTTCAATTTAGCCTTGATTTTGCCCACTTTATTACTGTTTTTTTGCAAAGTGGCTGTAAAAATAGTTCCAGTTTCTTTGGTGCTCTGCAACTTGATGGAGCCTTTGTGAGCTTCGGCAACCATTTTTACAAGCGCGAGACCCATACCCCAACTCTTATAAGATGGCGCGCCCTCTTCCTTAGCTAAAAAATCAAATATTCGTTCCTGTTTTTCAATAGAAATGGGATTTCCACTATTATATACGCTTAGAGTTACAGCGTCTTGCTCATCGTTTAGCGTAATGGTAACGGGACTCTTTCCATCGCCATATTTTATAGCATTGGTAAGCAAATTTTCTAGGAGACGGCGTACGGCGGTCTCGTCAAATACTCCATTGAAATCGCCTTCAGAAAGTACCAGTTCTATTGTTTGAGTATAGATTTCTACCGCTTCTTTATAGGTAGAGGTAATAGCCTCTGCGATGTTAGCTTCTTCAAAGTTGAGGGTGATGCCTTCACCTGCCTTTATGGTAATCGCGTCCATAAGACCTTCTATTAGCTCCAGTGCTTTTTTAACACTGCGAGTAGTGGTTTGCTTCATCTTTTCAAGCCATTGTGTGTCTGCGTCTGCGCTCATCATCTCAAGCGAAAGTTGAGCGGCAGCTAATGGATTGCGAATATCATGGGCAAGTGTTCCTATTAATTTTTCCTGCATTTCTTGAAGGGCCTGGGAAAATGACCCTACTGACTTTAACATGGCTGCTTCAATGATATATTTAAGTGCGCTGGCAATATCTTTATCATATAAATTGACACTGATAAGTTCATCGGTTAATACCCGGTGAAAAACGATATACTCATGAATTATCTGCTCAACCGTATATTGTTGCGTGCTGGCACGATGCCGACCGTGGTGAATGCTGTTTTCCAAAATCTTGAGGTACCTCTCATCTTTGGTTAAATCCTCCCAATTATTGACATGTATAAAAATTTCAGAAATATCTCTCAAGATATTTGGCAAATGATCGTAGAGAGCAAGAGTATTTGCCGTTCTGGAAGCAGACACTTCTTTTTTTACAAGGTATTCCCAAGAGCGCATCACGTCTTGGGTAGCTGTACGTAAGTGGTTTGCAGCGTCTTTCATATTGGGATTTTCTTTGTAAAACTAAACGATTACCACTTAAAAATTTGAATTATTAATTAAAAGTTAAAGTTTATATTTAAAATAATATAATTCAGTCCATTATAGGATCGATATTAATGGTTTGCAGTTGGCAAACCAGCAATGATATGGATAGCTATTTTTAGAATTTAGTAAAGAAATGCTTTGGAAAAGTTTCTGTGGAATCAAAACCGTTGCATGTAAATTTATTTGTAGCCTTGGGCAACCATTTGTATAGATCTAGCGTCTCTATAATAGAGTGCCTTTTGGAAACAGAGCTTATAGAAGAGAGAAAAGAAAAGAATAAATAGCGAAAATTGAGCAATAAAAAGGAAGTGTAGCGTGGGAAATAAACAGAAAAAGATAAAATAATAACGATAGGACGTGAAGGTAATTCCCTTTTTTAGCAACGAAAAACAACTTATACGGATGGCGTGTAAGGCAAATGCTATGGCTCAAGAGCTGCTTTTTAAAAAACATGCGCCAAAGATGATGAGCGTTTGTAGACAATATATCCCAGAGCTGCAACGTGCCGAAGAAGCAATGTGTAACGGTTTTCTCAAGGTTTTTAAAAACCTTAAAAGTTATAGGGGAGAGGGAAGTTTTGAAGGTTGGGTGCGGCGAATTATGGTGCGGGAATCTATTTCTTATTTGCGCAGCGAGAAAAATATGAAATTTTCTGAAATCGAGATTGAAAATGATCTCCAGGTTTACGATCCGGCAAACGGTGACCTTGAAGTCGAAGAGATACAGCGCCTCATAGATGCGCTGCCCGAGGGCTACCGCGCCGTATTTGTGCTCTACGCCATAGAAGGTTACCAGCACAATGAAATCGCTGATATGTTGAATATTACCGAAAGCACCTCAAAATCGCAATTGCACAAGGCCCGCAAAAAATTACAACAGCTTTTAACCGTGTTAAATACGTACCACGATGGCACCCATGAAATTTGAAGATAATATAAAGGAAAAATTGGCCGGGCGCACTGTGGAGCCTTCGGCGGAAGCGTGGAAGCGCTTAGCGAAGCAACTCGAAGAAAAGCGACCTAAAGTCAAAATTGGTCGTTGGGTCGCGATTGCTGCTGGATTTATAGGAATTTTAATTATTGCGGGAGGTTTGTTTTTCAGTCCGGTACAAGAAGATGCAAATCCCGTGGTGGATGTTACAACTAAAGTGGAGACGAAATCACAATCCATTCCACAGAATGAAATAGTGTTAGAAACACCTGAAAATCTACCAAAGATACCTGAAAATCAGGCAGAAAAATTGCCGAATTTGTCTCAAAAACGGTCAAAAAAGAGTGAAAATCAGACAATTTCCGAAGAGAAAATCGTTGGTTCACCAACAGCGAAGGAACAAGTTGCCACGGTGGAAGTTTTACCCAATGAATCACAGGATTTTGATCCCAGCCT
>JBBPYO010000074.1:0-5401 GCA_038199845.1 Flavobacteriales bacterium | reverse complement strand
GATATTATCGATATCAACTTTGGCTGCCCGGTAAAAAAAGTGGTTTCCAAAGGTGCCGGCGCCGGTATTTTAAAAGATATTGACCTCATGGTTTCCCTTACCGAAGCTATGGCAAAACATACCAAACTACCCATTACCGTCAAGACTAGATTGGGCTGGGACCACGATTCCATAAAAATAGTAGAAGTGGCCGAACGTTTACAGGACGTGGGCTGCAAAGCGATCGCAATTCACGGTAGAACGCGTGCGCAGATGTATAAAGGCGAGGCGGACTGGGCGCCGATCGCTGAAGTAAAAAATAATCCGAGAATGCATATTCCCGTATTTGGCAACGGCGATGTGGATTCTCCCGAAAAAGCTATGCAAATGCGTGATGATTATGGACTTGACGGCGCTATGATAGGCCGTGCAAGCATCGGTTATCCCTGGTTTTTCAGAGAGGTGAAGCATTATTTTAAAACGGGTCAACATTTGGCACAACCTAGTATGCAAGATCGCCTGGATGCCGCCAGAAGACATCTCGAAATGGCGATTGACTGGAAAGGGGAGAAGTTGGGCGTTTTTGAAACCCGCCGCCATTATACCAATTATTTTAAGGGAATCCCAAACTTCAAGGAGTATCGTATGAAAATGGTCACCAGCGACGATGCTGCCGATGTTTTTGCTGCCTTTGATGAAGTAGAAGCACATTTTGCAGATTACAGTTTCGCCTGACCTAAAAGAAATAAGTTATGGCTTCGTTAAAAAAAATCCTTACCTATCCTTTAAGCATTCTCTTTTATATTGCTTTTTTTGGCTGTCTGGTTATTTTTCATCCCATACAGTGGTTTTGTTTAAATGTCTTTGGTTATAAAGCACATAAAAAAAGTGTAGAATATCTCAATTTTATGCTCATGCGCTCCTTGAATATTCTGGGAACGACCTTTCAATTTGACAATCCCTATACTTTTAACCGTGACCAGCCGTATATTATTGTTGCCAATCACCAGGGACCTTATGACATCCCGCCCATAATCTGGTACTTACGCAAACTACATCCTAAATTTATCAGTAAGAAAGAACTGGGGAAGGGCATTCCCAGTGTTTCTTATAACCTGCGTCATGGTGGTTCTGCGCTTATAGATCGTAAGGATAAAGTAAAGTCTTTAAAAACAATCAAAAGTTTGACCGAAACATTGAACGCGACAAACCGCAGCGTAGTGATTTTCCCAGAAGGTACACGCAGCAAAGACGGAATTCCGCGAGCGTTTTCTCCTGGTGGTTTAATCACGCTTTTTACCGCGATGCCAGATGCGCTGGTGATCCCGCTCACCATTCATAATAGTTGGAAATTGATGCGCTGGGGCAGTTATCCCATAGATCTGGGCGTTAAGGTACAGCATATCCTCCATGAACCCATACCGGTTTCTTCGATGCCGGTACGCCAACTCGTTCAAAAAGTACAGGAAGTGGTGCTTGCAGATTTCCCCGAAATACGCCGCCGCGAAAGGGAACCACGAAAAAGCCCCATCCAAAAAACCGATTCATGAAGGAATTATCAGAAAAACAAACCGATTTTGTGACCAAAACAGCCGATTTTGTCCAAAAAACGCTAAAAAATGCCGAAGGTGGTCACGATTGGTTTCACACCCAGCGCGTTTATAACAATGCCGTACATATTGCCCAAAGCGAGAAAGTAGACCTTTTTATCGTAGCGCTGGGCGCGTTGTTGCACGATATCGCAGATTCTAAATTTTATGATGGTGATGAAACGGTGGGTCCCAGAATAGCAAAGGATTTCTTAAATCAACACAAGATAGAACAGCGCATCACCGACCACGTGATTGAAATTATCAAAAACATCTCCTTTAAAGGTGGAAATAAGGCAAAAGACTTTGATTCTACTGAATTACAGGTTGTTCAAGATGCAGATCGATTGGATGCCATCGGTGCCATAGGAATTGCCCGCACATTTAATTATGGTGGTTTCAAAAACCGAAAACTATATGATCCAGAAATAAAACCACTGATGAATATGGATGCCGAAACCTACAAAAAATCTACCGCACCCACGATCAATCATTTTTATGAAAAGCTATTACTGCTCAAAGACTTAATGAACACTGAAACCGGTCGCAATCTAGCTCAAGAACGCCATACATTTATGGAAGGTTTTTTAGATCAGTTTTATAAAGAATGGGAGGGAAGTAGGTAGGATTTTACTTTGGGTAATGTAAAAAGTTGGTAGACTAGAAAAGCATTATACCGGAAACAAAAACCTCACAGGTCTCAAAGATTTGTGAGGTTTATATTTAGCAAGATGAGTTCTCGATATTATTAAAATAAGAACCACTGCCCTTTGGGAGGGCTGGCTGGATAATTACAAATCAAACTTAATCCCCTGCGCAAGCGGTAATTCCGTAGTATAATTTATAGTGTTGGTCTGGCGGCGCATATAGATTTTCCAAGCGTCAGAACCGCTTTCACGACCGCCGCCAGTTTCTTTTTCACCTCCAAAAGCGCCACCTATTTCAGCACCTGAAGTACCAATATTCACATTGGCGATCCCACAATCGCTGCCTTCCACGCTGAGAAAATGTTCTGCTTCGCGTAGGTTATTGGTCATAATCGCTGAAGAAAGTCCCTGTTTAACTCCATTTTGTAGGTCAAGGGCGTTTTCTACGTTGCCACTGTATTTGAGCAAATATAAAATGGGTGCAAAAGTTTCGTGCTGCACAATAGCGTACTCATTTTTTGCTTCTGCGATCGCGGGTTTTACATAACAACCGCTTTCATAACCTTCACCTTCCAGCACGCCACCTTCTACAAGAATATTTCCACCTTCTTTTACTACTTCATCTAAGGCTTTTTGATAATTTTTAACCGCGTCCTTATCGATTACCGGTCCCACGTGGTTTTTTTCATCCAATGGGTCGCCAATTCGCAATTGATTGTATGCTTCAACTACTGCGTTTTTAACCTGCTCATAGCGCGATTCATGCACAATAAGTCGGCGGGTTGAAGTACAACGCTGACCCGCAGTGCCCACTGCGCCAAAAACAGCACCAATAACGGTCATTTTAAGATCGGCATCTGGAGTGACGATAATGGCATTGTTTCCGCCCAGTTCGAGTAAAGTTTTACCCAAACGTTCACCAACGACACCAGCCACTTTTTTACCCATATTTATTGATCCAGTAGCCGAAATAAGCGGAATTCTAGAATCTTTTGTCATCATTTCACCTACTTCATAATCGCCGCTTATAAGATTTGAAATACCTTCCGGAAGGTTATTTTTCTTAAAAATACGTGCCGCTATATGTTGGCAGGCAACACCCGTTAAAGGTGTTTTTTCCGAAGGTTTCCATACCGTAACATCACCACAGACCCAAGCAAGTGCAGAGTTCCAAGCCCAGACCGCCACCGGAAAATTAAATGCCGAGATAATGCCCACCACGCCCAGTGGATGATATTGCTCGTACATGCGGTGGCCAGGACGCTCAGAATGCATCGTTAAACCGTGCAACTGGCGTGATAAACCAACAGCAAAATCGCAGATATCTATCATTTCCTGCACTTCGCCAAGCCCTTCCTGATACGATTTTCCCATTTCGTAAGAAACTAGTTTACCCAGCGGTTCTTTGAGTCTGCGTAATTCATCATTAAATTGGCGTACAATCTCGCCACGTTGCGGCGACGGCATTTTTCGCCAGGTTTTAAATGCATTCGTAGCGGTTTCTAAAACTTGATTGAATTCTTCTGAAGTAGTGGTCGTAACTTGGGCAATAGTTTTGCCATCCACGGGCGAGACCGAGTCAAAAACTTCGCCTTTATCATAAGAATTTGTACCGGTGGAAGTGCCAGCATTTTTTGCGCTGATCGAAAGTTCTTCCAGTACATTTTGAAGATTGAAATTCGCTGTGGTAGATGCCATAATTTTAAAGGTTCTTTGATTTTTAGAAAGTATTCCCGTGAAGTTACTAATTCACTGGGTCAGATGTATGCTTGTTTTAAATTATTCTTCGGCAATGAATCGAGGATCAACGGGCATAACCGTCTGGCATTTCTCGCAGGTACGCAGTTCCTCACTGGCATAAAAGTGCTTAAAATGCTTAAGAAAATCGGTTTCTATATCGTTTAATGGAAAATAAACTTCATACAATTTGTTATTGCAATTGTCGCAAAACCATAAAAGTCCGTCTTTTCCTTTTAGATCCACGCGCTTTCGCTCAACCACAAGCCCAATGGAATTTTCCTTCCTCACCGGAGAATGCGGGACTTTTGCGGGATTTAGATACATATCGCCAGGCTCCAACTTCATAGTGTGTTTTTCACCATCTTCCTGTATGTGCACTTCAATCTCGCCTTCCAGCTGGTAAAAAAGCTCTTCGGTCTCGTTATAATGATAATCTTTACGAGCATTGGGACCGGCCACAATCATTACGATAAAATCGCCTGCGTCTTTATAAAGATTCTTGTTTCCCACAGGTGGTTTCAGCGAACTCCTATTCTCTTCCACCCATTTATTTAGGTTGAACGGTTTTTTAATGGCCATGATTTCAATTTTGTTAAAAATAATCAATTTAGCGGCTGATTAAAATTAATTGTTTGGCTTTATAATAGTATTAAGAATGAGATCCCAAATCCTCCCTTTATATTTTTCTCGCCACACTCATTGGATGTAAGACCAAAGGAAGGGAGCGCGATGCATAAAAAACTCTTTCCATTGGGGAGGTTGAGTGGGGACTTTTCACTACTTTAGAGCCCTAATCCATATTTTATGAAGCGACTTTTATATTCTCTAGCTATAGTTTGTACCTTTTTTGCCTGCAAGGAAAATCCTTCGGGGAATGTTAAAGCGATGACTTCAACACCAGAAACTATGCAGGATTCCGTACAGGATTTTGCAATTGTGATTCACGGCGGTGCTGGAACGATACTAAAGGAAAATATGACCGATAGTTTAGAAAAAGCCTATGAAGCCAAACTCACCGAAGCGATACAAACCGGTTATAAAATCCTTGAGAATGGCGGTACAAGTCTGGAAGCGGTACAGCGTACCATTAATGTTATGGAAAATTCGCCGCTTTTTAATTCCGCCAAGGGCGCGGTATTTACCCACGACGGAAAAAACGAACTAGATGCTTCCATAATGGACGGAAAAACGCTCAATGCAGGAGCGATTGCCGGAGTTACGAACGTGAAAAATCCGATCAATCTGGCCTATGAAGTTATGACCAATTCCGAACACGTATTGCTCAGCGGAAAAGGCGCCGAAGAGTTTGCAAAAGAGCAAGGATTGGAAATCGTAGATCCGTCGTATTTCTTTACCCAGAAACGCTACGATGCATTGCAGCAAACGTTAGAAGCTGAAAAAACAGCTAAAAAGGACTCAAAAACGGCCTTTTATGACCCATTTATC
>JBBPYO010000073.1:0-3282 GCA_038199845.1 Flavobacteriales bacterium | reverse complement strand
GCAAAACCCTATTTTTAACGGGCAATTACAAATTAATGATGAAAATGCACAGTTATCTTTCGACGGACTTGTAGATGTGTCAAAAACGGTCAACAACTATGATTTTACGGCAGATATTGATCATTTAAACCTTGCAAAACTCCATTTTCTAAATGATTCAATCGCGGTATTAAAAGGTCGTGTCGTTATGGATATGACCGGCACAAATGTAGATAATGTTGTGGGCAGTATTCAGTTTAGTGCCGCCAGTTTTGAGAATGTAAACGATTTGTACGACTTTAATGATTTTGTGATTTCATCCTCCTTTTTAGGTAACATTAGGACAATTTCAATGAATTCCCCAGATATTATTTCTGGAGAGGTTTCAGGTAATTTTGAAGTTAACAACGTGGTGCCCTTATTCCGCAACGCGATAGGTAGTTTGTATACCAATTATGAACCATCTACAGTTACCCAGGACCAATTCATGAACTTCAATTTTCAGATCAATAGTAAGATCGTCGAGGTTTTTGTACCACAAATTGAGATAGAACCGGAAACATTTATACGGGGTAGCGTTGTATCAAACGATTCAGACTTCAAGCTCACATTTCGCTCTCCGCAAATCAAGGCCTTTGGTATTTTGGCCGAAGGCATAAATATGCGCGTAGACAATAAAAACCCCCTCTTTAATACCTTTGTCGAAGCAGATAGTATAAGCAGCGGTATTTACGGCATTTCAGATTTTAACCTCATTAATGCGACCTTAAAAGATACGCTCTTTATGCGCAGCGAGTTTAAAGGCGGACCTAAAAATGAAGATAGTTTCAATTTGAATTTTTATCATACCATAAACGCCGACAATCAATCTGTGGTTGGTTTTAGTAAATCGGGTATTAAATTCAAGAACAACGACTGGTTTATCAACGCTGAAGACAATAATGCAAACCGCATTCTTTTTGATAATAATTCTCAGGAAATAAATATTGAAGATCTCGTCATGTCGCACAATGCCGAACGTATTAGCCTGGGCGGTACCATACAGGATTCTACGGCAATGGATCTCAGGACAACCTTTAACAATGTACGTTTATCACATATAACTCCTTATATAGACAGTTTGGATCTTAAAGGCCTGATGAACGGAAACCTAAATCTGATAAAGAAAAATGGCGCCTATTTGCCCGAAAGTAATATAAGCATAGATACGTTTACCGTAAATGATATTATGTTGGGCAATCTCAATCTAAATATTGAAGGTAATGAAAGCCTAACCAATTATGATATTGACGCGCGGCTGGTCAATAATGGTTTTGAAAGTTTACAAGCCAGTGGAATGATCAACGTAGACCAGAAAAGTCCGTACATTGATATGGATGTGCAGCTGCAAAAGCTCAACCTCGCTGCTTTTAGTCCGCTGGGAGGTGTTGTACTCAGCGATATACGCGGTCTGGCCAGTGGCCGTGCACGAGTGGTGGGCAATTATAAAAACCCTGAGGTAAATGGAGAACTGCTCCTCCGGGAGGCGGGATTAAAAGTCCCCTACCTCAATACCGATTACGCTTTTGCGGGAACAGCACGCGTAAATATGAGTGGTCAGCAGTTCCGCTTTTTTGACGTGAACCTGCTAGATACCAAATTCAAAACCGAAGGACTTCTCAACGGCACCATTAGCCATAGTTTTTTTAAGACCTGGAACCTGGACCTTGGCATTAAAACAGACCGCATGTTGGTACTTGACACCCAGCCCGATGACTTTTCACTGTATTACGGTACCGCATTTATAAGCGGTGATGCAACCATCGCCGGCCCCACCGATGAACTGGTAATTGATGTGACCGCAAAAACAGCATCTGGCACCACATTTAAGATTCCTCTGAGCGATACCGAATCTTTTGGAGATAACAGTATCATTTATTTTTTGAGCCCTGCGGAAAAGAAAGCACGTGCAGGCGGCGAAGAGATCGTACTTCGGGAAATCAAAGGGCTGGAACTCAATTTTGATCTTGAAGTTACCCGTGATGCGCAAGTAGAAATTGTAGTTGATAAAGTAAACGGAAGCACATTACGCGGCCGTGGTGCAGGTTATCTACTGATACAAATAAACACCAACGGAAAATTCAATATGTTCGGCGATTTTACGCCTTATGAAGGGGTTTACAACTTTAGGTATAGTGGAGTTGTTCAAAAGCAGTTTGACATTCTTCCTGAAGGAAAAATAAGTTGGGATGGAAGTCCGGAACGCGCACTGCTCGACATAAGTGCGGTTTATAAAACGCAGGCAAATCCGTCTATTTTACTCGAAAATCCGTCAATTAACCGTAAAATTCCGGTAAATGTGGTCATAAATCTCAATGGGCAGTTGGTACAACCGGATATCACATTCGACTTTCAATTCCCCAGCACAACTTCCATCGTTACATCAGAGCTTGAATATAGGCTAGACGACCGTGCCACGCGCGAGTTGCAGGCATTCTCGCTCGTAACGCAAGGATCTTTTTACAGTCAGAGTGGTATTGATGCGCAAACCGTGGCCTACGGAAATCTGATTGAGACCGCTTCTGGAATATTCAACAATATACTCTCAGACGATGACGGCAAATTTACAGTAGGACTGGATTATGTGCAGGGCGATCGTACACCTAATTTACAGACTTCGGGGCGCTTTGGCTTTACTGTTTCCACCCAGATTTCAAAATCCATACTTATAAATGGTAAAGTGGGAGTTCCTGTAGGAGGAATAAGTGAATCTGTGGTAGTAGGCGACGTTGAGGTAGATTTTTTACTTAATGAAGACGGTACGCTACGGGCCACTGTTTTCAACAGACAAGATGATATTCAGTTTTTTGGTCAGCGTGAAGGCTATACTCAGGGTGTTGGTATCAATTATTCGGTAGATTTTGATACGGTCAAAGAGTTGTTTCGAAAAATCCTAAAAGGAAAAGTTACAGCGGTTAACAAAGAAAATGATGTTCAAATCGTACCCTCAGATTCTGAAATACCTTATGAAGGCAATACGGAGAATTATTAGATTCTAATTTCACATTCAATACTGAAGCATGTCTTTTATTTCGTAAACCTCAAAATTTGCCCTTCAGCTTCAAAAATTTACAAAATACAACCATTTAAAAAATAACTTGTTAACGAAAACGATTGATTTTATTGAATAGCATAAATTCGTTCTCTTTCTACTTTAATAATTCAATTGTATTCCTATTTTTGTGCTTCAGTTGATAATAAATGAGCAAAATAATTAAAAAAATCGGAGTGTTGACATCTGGGGGCGATTCTCCTGGTATGAAT
>JBBPYO010000072.1:0-5163 GCA_038199845.1 Flavobacteriales bacterium | reverse complement strand
TGACTTACGTATTCAATGCCCTCAAACCCCATTTCATTAGCTTTCTGAGCGAAATCCATCGGACTCATTTTGCCCTCCATAATTGGGGCGTGTAAAGACCATTGTGCCAGAGATATTTTAAAGAAAGGTTCTTTTGTGCTGGTTGAATCTACCGTTGTGGTTGTTTGTGGCTCATTCGCCTTTTCTTTACAGGAAATGCTAAAAAGCGCCATCAAAATGGCAAGTAAGAATATTGGTTTTTTCATGACATAAATCGATTTATGAATATTGGATGGACAAAAGTATACATGTAGGTGTTAAAACTATGCATTTTTTAAATTATAGTTTTGTGTATCACGTAAAAAAATAACTTTAATTTATATATTTGATACCATTAATATCAAAAATCTTCAAATACTATTATATTTTGAGCAAAGCAAGACCAGAGGAAACGTATGACGCTATCGTTGTAGGAACAGGAATTAGTGGTGGATGGGCCGCAAAAGAGTTATGTGAACAGGGTTTTAAGACCCTTGTTTTAGAACGCGGCCGTATGGTAAAACACATTAAGGATTATCCCACCATGAATATGGATCCCTGGGATTTTGAATTCAAGGGACAGTTGCCCCGAGAAGAAGAAAAAAAGCAATTGAAGCAAGCGCGCACAGGTTACACCACCAGTGCTGCCCACAACCATTTTTTTGTAAATGATCTAGAGCACCCTTATAATGAAACTAAGCGCTTTGACTGGATGCGTGGATATCATGTGGGCGGGAGATCACTTATGTGGGGCCGTCAAAGTTATCGCTTAAGCGATTTTGATTTTGAGGCCAATGAAAAAGAAGGCGTTGCCGTAGATTGGCCCATTCGATATAGTGATATTTCGCCGTGGTACGATAAAGTAGAAGAATATATAGGGGTAAGTGGTGAAAAGCTGGGACTTCCACAATTGCCCGATGGTCATTTTGGACCTCCTATGGAATTAAATTGTGTTGAAGACCATCTCAAACAGAATATTGCACAGAATTATAAAGACAGATTGCTTTCCATAGGAAGAGTCGCACATATAACGGGTGATAAGACTTACGAAGGCCGTTCTGCCTGCCAGTATAGAAATCGCTGTATGCGAGGTTGTCCATTTGGAGCTTATTTTAGTAGTAATTCCTCTACACTGCCAGCGGCTGAGCGTACTGGTAATATGACTTTGAGACCCTTCAGCATCGTGAGCGAAGTGATGTATGACGATAAAACCAAAATGGCGACTGGCGTAAAAGTTATAGATACTGAGACTAATGAAAAAATGGAATTTAAGGCCAACGTAATTTTCTTATGTGCCTCAGCCATTGCCTCTGCGTCTATATTAATGCAATCTAAATCAGACCGTTTCCCTAATGGAATGGGAAATGATAGTGGCGAGTTAGGCCACAACATTATGGATCACCACTTTAAAGCTGGTGCGACTGCAAGTTATGATGGCTTTGAAGATAAATATTATAAAGGTCGTCGCGCAAATGGCGTATATATCCCACGGTTCAGAAATGTGGGAGGTGAATCTGATCAGTCATCCTTTAAACGAGGTTATGGTTATCAAGGAGGAGCCAGTCGCGGTGACTGGTCTGAAGCAGTTGCTGAAGCGAATTATGGATCCGACTTCAAAAAGGCAATTTCAGAACCGGGACAATGGCAAATGGGACTAATGGGTTTTGGGGAATGCCTTCCCTATCATGACAATAAAATGGTACTGGATTACAATAAGCTCGATAAATGGGGTTTACCTACTATAACCTTTGACGCAGAATGGAAAGAAAATGAATGGGAAATGCGTAAGGATATGGTTACACAAGCAATGGAAATGCTTACAAAAGCAGGTTTCAAAGACGTGAAACCTATGGATGATCCTGGTGCTCCTGGATTGGGAATTCATGAGATGGGAACTGCTCGAATGGGCCGCGATCCCAAAACTTCCGTGCTTAATGGTAACAACCAGTTACACGCTGTTGCCAATGTATATGTTACTGATGGTTCTTTTATGACATCTGCAAGTTGTGTAAACCCATCACTTACTTATATGGCAATGACCGCGCGAGCAGCAAAACATGCGGCCGAGCAATTTAAAAATGAGAAAAATTCTTAATGATGAAAAGAAGAGATTTATTAAAAAACCTGGGACTTGGAGCTGGCTATGTAGTAGTGGCGCCTTCACTTTTCAGTTTATTGCAAAGCTGTAAAAACGATCCAGATTGGCAACCGGTATTTCTTACCGCTAGCAGTGGATATGCCCTAACGCATGTTCTCGATATTATCATTCCTAAAGATGATACACCCGGCGCCAGCGATCTTAATATTGCCCAGTTTATAGATAGTTATATGGATCAGGTGGCAAAAGATAAGGAACGTAATAGCTTTAAAGCGCAATCAAATGCTTTTGCTATTAATTTCAAAAGTGAATTCAACAAAGATATCGTAGATGGCAAACCAGAAGAATTTGAAAAAATGGTGGCCAAATATCTAGGTGCTGAAAAAGAAAAGCGTGCTGAATATGATGAGCGGTTATCGGCAACCCAAGACCCAGAAAAGCCAGACAAAGAAGAAATTGATACCGAAGCAAGTTCTTATGGTTATCTGAACGCTGTGCGTGATAAAGCAGTATGGGCTTGGAAAAATAGTGAGGCAGTGGGTGAAAATGTACTTTGGTATGATCCCGTTCCAGGAGCATTTATAGGATGTCTGCCTTTAGAAGAAGCAGGTGGAGGTAAAATTATGTCTCTTTAGATAAAAGAAAATTTTTTGAAAAAGGAGCCCTTTGTGGCTCTTTTTTTGTTTTAAGACCAACCCGAATTTTTTGATTTTTGAAAATGCAAAGAATGCACCTCTTATTATTCACTTTTAAGCGGAATAGCTAATCACCAAAAAACTGTCAGATTCTGTCAAAAACGGTATAAATGAGCCCTTTTTTAGATGCTTTTATAGGCCTTCAATGCGTTAAAAAGATTATTTGAAACGTTATACATCCATTCTAATTGGTCAATAATTACACGCGCTTCCTTTAGTTTTTCCCGGAATTCAGGATGGTTGGCAACAGTGCCTGCTTCCCGCTGTAATCTGCGCTGCCGAGTCAAATCTTCATAATGTGCGTTGAGGTTTGATTTGGCATCATTAAATAATTCATCATTGCCCTCCTTCAGTTCATCTTCTTCCAGTATAATTGCCCTGCAGTTGCTAAGTTTTGAACTTATGGCGCTTATGCTATTCCTAAAATCAACGGAAGCCTGCGTGGTACGGTGAATTTGAATGTATATACCTAGAGATGCTGCCGCTGCCTGAAGCGTATGGCAGTTCACCACGATCTCATATAATTCATTTGTTTTAATTTGGCGGGATGTTGGCTCCTGCGTCATACGTTGAAATCCCGCATGAAGGTTAGAAATATCTAGGAATGCCCTTTTACGGGCGAGTTTATAAGAAGTGTCCAGCTTTTGATCATCTTCATAGAATTTTCTTATTTCAATGATGTAGGCCTGCGTGCTGTCAATCGTGTCGATCACCTGCTGGCGGATAGTCTGGTTCTCCCATGCGGGCCACAGTAAAAAGTTGGCCATACTTGCCAGTGCTGCTCCTATTAGTGTATCAACTACTCTATATTCAATAACGCTGAGCGCATCTGGAGTTAACAGCGCATATACAAAAATGAGCGTCAATGTTATAAAAACGGCTGCCGTCCTATAATTATGTTGTATTAGACTGAAAGCCATTGTCATGCTTATAAATATAAGTATGCCATAGATAATTGTATTCTGGGTAAGCAGCACAATACCTACCGCTACAACACCACCTATTACGGTGCCCAGTGCACGCTGTTTAGACCTATCTTTAGTGAGCACATAGCCTGGACGCATGATTACTATTATGGTAAGAATAATCCAGTATGCGTTCTGGATAGAAAAAATTGATCCTAGAAGATATCCAACCAGTACAGTGATGACAAGACGTATAGCATGTTTAAAAATGGGAGAATCTAGTGAAAGGTTTTCGCGTAGTACCTCCCAGCCATATTCTGGTCGTGCAATAAATTGATTTTGCTCTTCTTTTTTCAGCACTGGTCTTTTTTCAATTTCCTGAGCTGTTAGAACCCGCTTTATAGAAACGAACTTTTGCACCTGTTTTTCGGTATAATCGTATAGATTCCGAAGGATAAGAAGATTATTTGGATTGGTGAGCACGCCGTTTTCCTTTTTGTAATCTTCAATCGCAGTAACCGCATTTTGCAGATATTCGTCTAAGGTTTCGTCATCATTAATGGTTTTAGAAAAACCCTTTTCAGAAAAAGTATCTAGACGCTCGGCTACTTTTTCGATCACCGCGGCAAATTTGTTCAGCACATTTTTATAAGCGTCTCCATTTTGATCGTATTTTTCATAATCTACCGGGTTTGCGGTGGCAAGTTCAAGCATATCTACAAGATCTATGAGCAATAATAATTGCCTCCGCTTAGAACTAGTCGCGCCAGATTGCTGCCGCTGCGTCATTACTGCATTTCTAATATCTTCATGGTTTGTGGTTATGGTATTCTGAAGACTTAATAACCTGTCAAAAACCACTTTTCGATTTGTAGCACTATAGAGTGAAACGCGCACCTTTAAATATTCTGAAGTGTGCTTCATACAGGTTTGAATGAGCTCTTCACTATATTTATTGGTTTGATAACTGCGGAAAATGGAAGCTAATATAATATACCATAAGCCACCCAGAAAAATATACAGTAGATTGTGGTAAAGCACCGCACCTGTTTGTGGATGTGCAAAACTAAGTACAAGCGCAAGAAGACCGGCAAAAGATATCAGAGAAGCCCGAAACCCATATACCGCGATAATCGCATTGCAGAAAACCAGTACCGCTAAAATAGGAATGATCAGATAATCAACTTGAAGTGAAAGATGAATGCATGCAAAATTAACAAGAGCCAACGCCAGTGCGATGCTCATACCATAAAAGTGATGTTTCCTATTTCCTGGGATGTCGCTTGCCGAAACTAATAATACACCTAATGCGGCACCGCTTCCCACGGTTACATTGAAGAAATAAGTACAAAAAGCTATCGCGCTAAATGCCGCCGAAGTGAGAAGGAGTCCTTTTGAGAAATTAGTGCCCCGAAGGAATTTAGAAATCGTCTGTAAAAGTTCCTTA
>JBBPYO010000071.1:0-5783 GCA_038199845.1 Flavobacteriales bacterium | reverse complement strand
GGCACAAGTTCAAGATCATTGCAAGAAACAGCAAAGAAAAGCGTGGCAACTAAAACTACTTTATAATATATAATTTTTCTCATTTTCTTTATTTTATAAACTGATTGTTGCTCCAACCAAATACGACTTTGTTATTAAATAAGCACCACTCGCTCCCAGTCCCTGCTCTGGATCTACACCGGTGGGCAAACTATCAAAACTGAACAGATCGTTACCCGAAACATAAATCCTCACTTTACTTAAACCTGCTTTTTCAATAGCTTCCTGCGGAAGGGTATATCCCAAGGTTAGGTTTTTTATACGCATATACGCTCCATCTTTCAGCCAGAAGTCAGAAAAGGCATTATTATTTGCGCGGTTATTGTTCCCGATACGTGGATATTCTACCAGCGCATTTTCTGCAGCGGTATTGTAAACACTCCAGTAATTATTATCTATTAACTGCGGTGGCGCATACCAGTTTTTATTGAATGCCGTGGCGTATTTATTAGGATCTAAATAAAATTTTTGTTGTGCTACTCCTTGAAAAACGACGCCAAAATCAAAACCTTTATAGCCTAAATTGATGTTCCCACCATATTGATATCTGGGCAAAGAACCTCCAAGAATGGTTTTATCAAGTTCGTTAATCTGACCATCCGGCACTCCATCGGGACCACTTATATCTTTATAACGCACGTCACCGGGAGCTACTATGGCACTGGTAACGGCAGAATTATCAACCTCATTCTGCGTTTGGTAAATCCCGTCTGACTGATAGCCAAACCAAGATTGAAATTCGGTACCCTCTTCAGATAAGGTGTTTCCACTAAAAAGACGTTTTTTTGCAACATCGCCAATTATGGACCTAGAATCAAACATATTTCCAGAAATAGAATAAGAGAAATCTCCAATATTATCTCTCCAGGACATGGTTACTTCCCAACCTTTAGTATTCATACTTCCCACATTTACCTCTGGAGGATCGGGAAAACCAAGAAGGGCTGGGACATTTTGTTCTAAAAGCATATCTGACGTTTCTTTTTCAAAATATTCCGTGGTAAGTGACAGTCTATTATTTAAGGTTGTCAAGTCAAATCCTATGTTCAACGATGTGGTCGTTTCCCAAGTAATATCCAGAATCTCCAACTTAGCCTGAGCGGCCGTACGAGCGCTTTCTACATCTGCTCCGTTTGCTATTAAGGTATTCATAAATTTTAAGGTAGGTAAATACAGATAATTACCTATGCGATCATTGCCCAGACTGCCATAAGATCCACGCAGTTTTAGAAAATCTATACCTGTAACATCTTTCATAAAATTTTCTTCGGAAAGTACATAGCCTACGGCCAACGATGGAAAAGTACCCCATCTATATTCTGAAGAGAATCGGGAAGAAGCATCCGCACGTAAGGTTGCTTGAACGTAATATTTACTTTTATAATCGTAGGCCACCCTCCCAAAAACAGATCTATACGCCGTTTCTTCAATTTTTGTGTCATTGTCAAAAACCTTATCTACGGGAGCAAGATTCAAAAATGGATATTCATTGCTTATAAATTCATTGCCTTTTACAAGCAAGGCTTCCACAGTATTGGAATATTCCTCAAAACCAAAAACGGAATTAATATTATGACTGCCAAAACTCTTATTAAAATCTATAAGAATCTGGGTCGTTAGCGATTTATTGGTTATTCGCGTCTCTTGCAACGACCTGTCAACTTCACTGTGTCCGGCAAGATAATTGGGTTCTTCACGCTTGTTCGTATCATCAGCACCCCAATAAGGAATACTGTTCACAAATCTTTTTGAATTTGTAAACTCATAGTTGGGCGCTATATTCATCGACAATCTTAAACCTTCAATAGGTTCATAAAAAAGCTCAAACTTTCCAAATATTAAAGTCTGCGAACTTTCATTAAACCCACCATTAAAAAGTTCTGCATACGGGTTCTCACCACTTTTCCCATTCGCCAACCGGCCATCAGACCATAAAGCAGGATATACAGAACCTGCGCCTATTGCAATCTCTGTGGGATCAGAAATTGGTTGTTCTTCATTTACCTGTCTAAAAGCGATATTGAGCTGTGCGCCAAATTTATCTGTGATCTGCAGCTCATTGTTGATCCTACCGGTGTAACGCTTCCATTCCCGGTTGGCATAAAGTGCATCCTGATATTCATAACCAAAGCTCGCATTAGTCTTTAAACGTTCGCTACCGCCAGTGAGCACAAGATTATGACGACGTGTTTCTGATCGATCTTTCAATAAAAGTTTCCGCCAGTCTGTGTCCGGATAATTGTTAGGGTTTTGTGCGTTGAGTGCAGCATAATTGGCAATAACCTCAGGATCGTAGGTACTGTATTGATTTTCGGTATTGTTGTTATCGTTCCAAATGGCCTCGTTAAACATTTGCATGTAGCGAACAGAACCTACATTCTGCCGAATCTGCGTGGGCGTATTTATTAGATATTCACTGGTATAACTTGCCCTAAAAACTCCATCTTTTGCTTTTTTTGTAGTTATGATCACCACACCTGCGGCAGCGCGCGAACCATAAATCGCGGAAGACGCCGCATCTTTTAGAATTGAAATCGACGCTATCTCTGCCGGGTTCACATCATTAATATTATCTACCGGAACGTCATCCACCAAAATAAGCGGATCGCTGGAGCCCGATTCAATCGAAGAAATACCGCGTATTCTTATTGTATTTCCCGCTCCTGGCGCAGAACTGCTTCTGGTCACACTTACTCCTGCGGCAGCACCTTGCAGTGCGTTTGAAACATTGGTGACATTCCGCGAGGCAATCTCTTCTGCACCCACCACAGAAACAGAACCTGTAATATCTCGTTTTGCCTGCGTACCATAACCTACAACCACAACCTCTTCCAGATCTTCCTCTTCTCTATCTAGACTTACGTTGAGCTCGCTTTGATCGCTTATTAAAACTTCTTGAGGATTAAATCCCAAATAACTAAAAACGAGAGTTTCACCAGACGCCACTTCAAGGCTATACTTACCATCAAAATCTGTGGTCGTCCCCTCTCCTTCTGTACCCTTAACGATCACATTCACTCCTGGAATAGGCACTCCGGTTGCATCTGTGACAACACCGCTAATAGGTTGCTGTTCGATGCGTTTATCAACTAATTCTTTTGATTCTGGATAGTTTGCGGCAGAGCGGCCAATTTCACCTTCAGAAGCACGAACACCCATCGAAAAAACACAAAATGTGTAAATGAACAATTCTTTTCTACTAAGGAAAGTTTCGACCTTTAATTTTCTGATCATTCTTTTAGTTTTATTTGGGTCTGGATATCTTAGACAAATACGACACTCTATTTTATAAGTAGTGATTAAAATACCTCTCTTATAAGTCCAAAAATGAAGCATTTTGGCAGATTAGAAAAAGCCTAAAAAAAGACTATTTTCGGCAATGTCGTATAATTGATAAAAATACTTTTAAGACCTTGAACGAAATGTTAAGGATTTCAGAAGATTGAAGGTTTTACAACCATAAAAAATGTATTTCAGCGATAAAATGACCTATTAAAAGACCCAAGTACGTAGGAATTATCGTTAAAAAATGTTAGAAAGAATCCGGTTGAAAAAGTCTTTGAATAATTTACAGCAGTTGCGATATGAAAAATGTGCGTAACCTAAGCTGAGTAGATGTGCTAATAATGATGAGTAGAAAAATGAATATTTTATGGAAGATAATCGGATGTTTACTTCAAAACGTTTTTTGCAAGAATACGCTGCACATCATAAACATTTACAGATTTATCAAAGCGACGGGAAATACTGGGATGACTTTCACTGGAGATCCAAATTTTCAATTCGGCATCCAGATCAAAAGTACCGGAGGTTTCTATGCTAAATCTTGAAATACTGTTATAATTAATGGATAAATATTCCATTTTTTTGCCCGTAATCCCCTGTTTATCGATAAGAATAAGCCGTTTTGTGGTAAAAACAAAAGTATCCCGCAAAAGTTTAAAACCAATTTCAATGTCTTCGCCGGGTATAAGTAACTCGGCGTAGGTTTGTTTAAGTTTATCGGAATCAACGATTCCGGCATTTCCAATTAGGGATGAAAAAATACTCATCATTTCTTTATATTAAATTTTGAATTCTAAATAGATAAAGCCTCGTTGTGACATTCATTTAACCGGGGCCTCGGGCTTCGGTAAAAATTCCTTTCCGCTTAACCTCCAATAAATTCACTCAGCCACCTACATATAGAAGAATTAGCGTTTATAGTTTTATTGTTTACCTACACTTTTCACTTTAGCGATCGGTACCCAAATCTCCTCTTCAGACTCAGGATGCTCGGGACCGTAATACTTTTCACCCAGGCGTTCAAAATGCGCGCGCACGTCAAGTTCATATTCTGAAGAGGGAAGCCACTCACTGTAAATATAATTAGAGGTTTCCACAAAAGTTTTTACGGGTCCTATATGTGTGAAAACAGCATATTTTCCGCCGGTCAATAGTTTTTGTTCCATTCCGTCGGGAATGTCTTCGTAAGCATTTACCTCAACGGCAGCCCAACGCTCAAAGGTAGTACTTTCGGTAAAATCTTCCATCTTCAGATTTTCGGGATAAACCTGTATGGAATAATAGCCAGAATTCGTTTTATTTTTGATTTCACCCTGACGGGAAACAAATTCCTTCCATAAACGTGCGGTATCATCAAAAGATATGGTGGTGGTAATGCGCATACCTATTAATTGACGTTCTTCAATGTCTTCAAATCTTGGTTTCATTGAAGCAAAATAGACTAAATCGTTTAGATTTTAAAGAAAATCGGGATAATAACCTGTTTCGGGCATTTGTTGTTTCGTAATTCTAACCTTCAATAAATCAACAAGCTCGGGCAGATCTATAAGATTTGAATCAGTAATTATGCTTTACTTTCGAGTTCCACTCTAAAAAAATAAGACGCTTTGGAAAGATTACGGTGGCTTTGAATATATTTACATACCATGATTTTTAAAGATAGGGAGTATAAAAAAGATAAGAAAACAAATCCCTTTATTGGTGTTGTACTATTTCTCGTATCCATAGTTCTTCTTGTAATTACCGCTCCCTTTGGACTTTTGTATGGTTTTTTCTACACTCTTTTTAAAAATGGAATACGGGGCGTAGGAGAATATGCGCTGAAAATGGCAATTTCTATAGACCAGCTGGGCAATGTAGCGATGCAGCATCTGCTCAATTTACTTTGGCTCAAAGAAGGTGCTTACCGCTTTGGCAATCGCGATGAGACCATTTCCAGCGCGCTGGGACGTAATAAAAAACTGGGGTTACTTAATGATATTGGGCTGAGAATAGACCGTCTTTTAGATACTTTAGATCCCAATCATTCGCTCAATTCCATTGATTATTACATTGAACCTACAGATCAGATTATCGATAAATTAGCGTGGATTCACCTGTTGGAAGGTCGCATTTTATGTACTCGATCAACTGGAGAAATCACATACAAAATACCCGGCGGGAACTGCGAACCCGGAGAAACGGACGCCCAGGGTCTTGCACGCGAAATTAAAAAAGAACTTGGCGTAGATCTCATAACCGCAACCATGAAACCGGTGGGGATTTTTGAGGGACAAGCTGACGGTCACGGGATAGGTATTTTGATTCGCATGAACTGTTATGAGGCTGCATATAACGAAACCATCAATCCCACTAATGAAATTACAGAAGTCGTTTGGCTTTCCTACACGGATAGAGAAATGGTCTCGGAAGTAAACAAACTCATTTTTGATTTCTTGAAAGAAAAAGATCAATTACTT
>JBBPYO010000070.1:0-2881 GCA_038199845.1 Flavobacteriales bacterium | reverse complement strand
CGCCATTTTTCGGTTGAAAAATGGCGTTTTTTGATGAATATTGTATAAATATAATAACTCTTATTTTGTCTAAAATTGGTATCGCGCACTCAAAGCAATATCAAAATCAAGGTCATCGTTAAAATCATTAAATCCTAATTCAGGCCTAAAGTCCAAAGCGATGAGCAGTGGGAAATCAAAATTATATTCTATCCCGATATCTCCAGCAGCGTAGGCAAAAAAGTCTGTGTCGTCATTATTACGACCATCAAAGTCATTGCCATAATCAACCGCGCCTATACCAGCACCTGCGCCAGCAAACCAATTGAAACCGCCGTCAATATTCCATACCCATTGATACAGGCCAGTAAGTTTAAAGGCATCAAAATTATTGTCATTGCGCCATCCCAAATCAAATTCAAGCCGGTGGTTATCTGTGAGTCCGTGCTGATAGGAAATTTCTGCCCCCACTCCATTATTTCCGCCAAAACGAATCCCCAGGGCATTCTTAGAAATTTCTTGTGCTTCGGAATAACAGCACGCTAAAATGATAAATACGAAAGATAAAATAAGTTTTTTCATACATTCTATTTAGTTAAAAAATCAGTCAGTTTAGCATCAAAAACACCCAAAATAAGGCAATTTTCAGCACAAACAAACTCTACTAGCAGGCAAATTAAAGGATGATTGGTGCAAAATACCGGATTAAAATCACTAAATTTTTGTTAACCTTATTATCTTCCACCGCGTATAAAAAGCTCCATAATCGTACCTTTGGTACATGAAGCTTGACCTGAACGAACAATTTAAAGAACTGCAATCGCAATTTGACGGCACAATTGTCACCGATGCACTTCATCAACATATTTACGCTACAGACGCTTCGGTGTACCGAGAATTGCCGTTGGCGGTCGCGTTTCCAAAAACGGTTTCAGATATACAGAAACTCGTTCAATTTGCACGTGAGCATAAAACTTCTCTGATTCCACGTACCGCAGGCACGTCACTTGCCGGGCAATGTGTGGGCGAAGGAATTGTTGTAGACGTTTCCCGGCATTTCACAGCGATCGTTTCGCTAGACGAAAAAAATAAAACGGTAATCGTGCAGCCTGGAGTCATTCGCGATGAACTCAATCGATATCTTGCGCCTTTTGGTCTCTTTTTTGGCCCTAACACTTCTACGTCAAACCGTTGTATGATAGGAGGAATGGTGGGAAATAATTCTTCTGGCACTACTTCAATAAAATATGGAGTGACCCGTGATAAGGTGATTTCGCTAAAAACAATCCTGAGCGATGGTAGCGAAGCCGAATTTTGCGCTATGTCTGCAGCGGAATTTTCTCGCAAGCGGAAACTTGAAAACCTCGAAGGGAAAATTTATAAGCAGATCGCTGATTTGCTTCAGCCAGAAACTGTTCAGCAGGAAATCAAAAATGAATTCCCTAAACCAGAAATACATCGTAGAAATACGGGTTACGCGCTAGATAAACTAATAGAAAACCAGGTTTTCAAAGCGGAAAACACTTCCGATTTTAATTTTTGTTCGCTCCTCGCCGGTAGTGAGGGAACACTGAGTTTTACCACAGAAATAACCTTAAAATTAGACGATGTACAGCCCGAAAAAGGTGTAATGGTCGCGGCACATTTCACTAGTATTTCAACATGTCTACAGGCAGTAGTTCCTGCGATGGCGCACGATTTGTATACCTGCGAGATGATGGATAAAGTCATTTTAGATTGTACTTTGAACAACCGCGAACAGCAGAAAAACCGTTTTTTTATTGAAGGTGATCCCAAGGCCATTTTAATGCTCGAAGTACGCGACAGCACCAAGGAAGGCGCCGTAAAAAAAGCAGACGCCCTCATCAAAGACTTGGCTGAAAGTCAGCTGTGCTACGCTTTTCCTGTACTTTATGGAGAGCAGATCAACCAGGCATTAGAGTTGCGTAAGGCTGGTTTGGGACTGCTGGGCAATATAGTGGGCGATAGAAAAGCGGTGGCCTGTATCGAGGATACCGCAGTTGCAGTGGAAGATCTTGCGAGCTATATTTCAGAATTCTCCAAACTTATGGAAGATTACGGGCAAGACGCGGTTTATTATGCCCACGCAGGTGCAGGTGAATTGCACCTCCGCCCGCTGCTTAATCTAAAGAAGAAAAAAGACGTCGTTCTTTTTAGAACAATTACCACAGATGTTGCCAAACTTGTCAAAAAATATAAGGGCAGCATGAGCGGCGAACATGGGAACGGAATTGTGCGGGCAGAATTTATTCCCATGATGGTGGGCGAGGCCAATTACAAACTTATGCGGGAGGTCAAAAATACCTTCGACCCACAGGGGATTTTTAATCCTGGGAAAATCGTGGATACGGTTCCCATGGATACGCATTTGAGATATGAAGTTGGCCGAAAAGAGCCGAAAATCAGGACCAAAATGGATTTTGGGGATTCCGAGGGAATTTTGCGTGCTGCCGAAAAATGCAACGGTAGCGGCGATTGCAGAAAACTCCCAGAAGCTGGTGGAACTATGTGCCCCAGCTACCGTGCCACACGTAATGAGAAAGATACCACGCGGGCGCGAGCCAATGCCTTACGTGAATTCTTAACCGAATCTGACCGAAAAAACCGTTTCAATCATAAAGAACTCAAAGAGGTTTTTGACCTTTGCCTAAGTTGTAAAGCCTGCGGTAGCGAATGTCCCAGTAATGTAGATGTCGCCACATTAAAAGCCGAATTTGAATATCAATATAGAAAGGAAAATGGCAGTTCTCTACGTACCCGCAGTTTTGCCTACAATGCTAAATTAAATAAAGTAGCTTCGGTTTTTCCGGGAATTACCAATGCGGTTTATCGTAATAAAATAAGTTCCAAATGGCTTAAAAAATATCTTCACATTGCCAGT
>JBBPYO010000069.1:0-10314 GCA_038199845.1 Flavobacteriales bacterium | reverse complement strand
AGTTTTTTTATGGAAAGCGGAGCTAGGAACACTTTTTCAAAACCTTCATCGATTTTAAGTTGATCGTTGGGCTTAGCTTCATTGGTCGCCACTTTTGACACCGTTTTATTTGCCGAAAGTCCAAAGGAAATTGGGAGGCCTGTTTCTTTAATAATGCGGGTACGCAATTCTGAAGAGAATTTATAACAGCCAAAAAATTTGTCCATTCCCGTGAGATCGGCATAGAATTCATCAACGCTTGATTTCTCTAATACCGGTACTTCACTTTGAATGATTTCGGTGACGAGTTTTGAGAATTTCGTATAGGTAGAAGCGTTGCCGCGTATATAAATCGCCTGCGGACAAAGTTGGCGCGCAAGTTTTATAGACATTCCCGAATGTACACCGAAAGTCCTAGATTCATAACTTGCCGCGCTTACCACGCCGCGATCTCCCGTACCGCCTACGATTACGGGTTTATTGTTAAGACTGCTATCCATTCTGCGTTCGCAGGAAACGAAAAACGTATCAAGATCCAGATGTAAAATTGTTCTTCTCATATATTAGGAATATTTACAAAAATATGGAAATATTCCTAATTAAAATGTGCTGAGTGAAACTTTAACGGAAGTGCTGAATTTAAAATTGAAGCTTTGGTGAATTTGCTTTAAAAAAAAAGCGCTAAGATTGATAGCCTTTTAGCGCCGGTGCTGTTCAATTTAAGAAACATACTTTATTTAAATTTCGATTGAAATCTTAACTTTTCCGCCAAGACCTTTTTCTACAATATCAAACAGCGTTTTTAAAGTCAAATTACTGCCATTGTTCTCCACGCGGGAGATATAAGTACGCTTTTTATCGATAAGTTCTCCAAGTTGTTGTTGGGTTAGTTTTTTTTCTTCCCGAGCCTCCCGCAAAAGTAGGCCGATTTTAAACGACTCAAAGTCCCTGTCAAGTTCGTCCCTACGATCGGTTCCTTTTTTTCCGTAAACGGAATTTTTAATGTTTTTCCAGCTTTTTGTTTCCATTTTTATTTCTTTAGTTGCTGACAACGGTTTTATATATAAAAAAGACAATATTATTTTTTATTGTTTTTTTCAGCGTAATATAAATTCTTTAGGCGCATTGCTTTTTCAATATGCCCTTTAGGTGTTTTTTGTGTCTTTTTTACAAACCCATTGAGTAATACCACAAGTTTACCTTTATCGAAAAAGCAAAAAACCCGCCAAATGTTTGAACCCAATTTAATTCTTGCTTCAAAAAGTCCGTCATAACCTTTCATTGCAGAAAGGTATTTGGTGGGCACACGCTGATATAATTCTATAATTTCAATTACTTTATAGATTTTATCTTGAACCTTTTGCGGTTGACTAAGTAAGAATTCCTCAAAATAATTTTTATACTGTATTACCCTTCTTACTTTTTTCATTCATATAAAGGTAACTTAAAAGTTACTATTATTCGCGATAAAGATCGATGAATTCTGAAGATAGAATTCTATCGATTATGTTTTAAAGCATTAACTATTGAATCTGAATACTTGAAATCAAAATTTAGTAGATATTCTTAACTGATTTTTCCACTACAAGATCATCGTTTTATAAGGAATAATTGTAGCAAACCCTTTATCCTTAAAATACTTCATATCGCGTTGCAGGCCGGTGACCATAATAAAATCGCCGCCCCAGCCTCCCAAGCTTTTTATACTTCCTTTAAAATCTGGGAAAAGCCTTGATTTTACTGTTGGGATATCAAGTAAATCAGAAAGAATGGCTTCGTGATGGTCAATTAATTGTTCAAATTCTGCCAGCGTGGTTGCTCGTAAAATAGCTAGCGTAAGCTGCGAAATTTCACTTATTTTCTCCTGAAGCTTTAATAATGATTGGTTTCGATATCTTTTTACCGCATCACGGGTATTTTGTTTTTGATTGAGATGAACGAAAAAAATATTTTCTGAAAAATCAGGGGCAAAATCAACTTCTTCGATTACGGGTTTTTGATCTTTTAATTTATAAAAAATCGGTTTGTCATGTTGTGCGCAGGCGATGTCATAACCGCTACCGCCAAATGTTTGTTTCAACAGGTCAAAGGGGTTTATTTCTGCCCAATTTGCAATATTATTGATAAGGGTAGAAGAGGATCCCAAACCCCAATCGCGAGAAAAATCCAACTCGGTTTTTACTTGAATTTTGTCATTTTTAGCTAAAAAAAGCGGATTTAAGTCCTGAGCGGCACTGAGTATTTGTAAAAGCCGCACTTTGGGATCGTTTAAATCTCCTTCGGAAGTGCCGTTTTTGAGTTGATTTAGGTCAATTTTTGCCTCAAACCAATAGTTTTTATTTTCATCTAGGCTTATCCAGTGCAATCCTTTTTCCATGGAAGATCCTACGTGTAGCGCTTGTCCTTTTTTTGTGGGAAGCGCCAATGCAAGCGCACCATCGAGCACCAGATATTCTGCTGTAATTAGTAGTTTTCCGTTACTGTAAAAGGATTTATTTGTCAAAATTTAAAATTTGACGGTCCCATTCGCTTCTCAATTCTTCCTGAATTGTTTCTGGAGTTTTAGATTTATCAAAGATGATTTTTCCAAAAGTAGCTTCAACGATTTTCTCTTTTCTAAGTTGTTTTTCTCTTTTCTTCATTATTTAAAATTTTGTAGATTGAACGTTATTTCAACTTTAGTGTAAATGGATTCAGCATTGAATAACGTTGAGGGTTAACAGAAAAAACAAACTTTTATTCCCTAATACTTTCCACATAATCCTCTACGGCACTATGCGTAACTTTATTGGTCTTGAAATGATTGATAGCCTGGGATTTTTCAGTTTCATTGGCACCTACCTGATTTAAGATATTCATAAGGTGCATTTTCATATGTCCTTTCTGAATCCCGGTTGTGGTAAGTGATTTTATAGCGCCAAAATTCTGAGCAAGTCCGGCGACGGCAACGATCTGCATAAGTTCTTCCGCGCTGGGATTTCCTAAAAGCTCTAGGTTCAATTTCACTAAAGGATGCAAATTTGTGAGTCCGCCCACGGTGCCCAGCGCCAGTGGTAATTTTATGGAAAATGTAAACTGATCATCTTCTAACTTTACCTGTGTAAGACTGCGATAACTTCCTTTTCTTGCCGCGTACGCATGAATACCTGCTTCTACCGCCCTAAAATCGTTACCAGTGGCAATCACAACCGCATCTACACCATTCATGATTCCTTTATTATGCGTTACTGCACGATGTGGTTCTATCTGAGCGATCTGGACGGCCTGTTCAAATTTTTCTGCAAAAAGGTGTGCGTCAAAACCCGATCCTTCAGCAAGCTCGGCGATGGGACAACTTACAGAAGCTTCCACAAGGCATTCTGGCACATAGTTGGAAAGAATACTCATGATCACGATAAGTTTCGCTTCATATTCTTTGGAAATCTCGTGGTGCTCAAATTCGCGTTGCAGGGTTTCAGCAAACTGCTCCAGACAACTGTTTATGAAGTTGGCGCCCATGGCATCCAGTGTTTCAAAAGTGCAGTACAGCTGGTAATAATTTTCGAGCGCTTTGGTCTTATTTTTAAGTACGATATCTAATATTCCGCCGCCGCGGTCTTCCATATTTTTTGTGATGGGCTTAGCTTCTTTGATCAGTTTTGACTTTATCTCCTCAAAAAAGAACAAGAGTTCATCGGGATCACCGTCGTAGGTAAAATGTACATGGCCCACTTTTACAGTGCCCAGCACTTCTGCCTTAAAGCCACCACGTGTCATCCAGAATTTTGCCGCTTTGCTCGCCGCTGCCACAACAGAACTTTCTTCGATAGCCATGGGAATAGCGTAAGAGATATCGTTTATTATAAAATTTGGTGCGATGCCAAGCGGTAAATAATAATTGGAAATGGTATTTTCAATGAACTCATCGTGCAGTTGTTGTACTTCTTCATCAGCATTCCAGTACTGGGAAAGAATAGTCTTCGCATTTGGGTTTTTATTCAAATAATGGGTGCACAACCATTCTATTTTTTCAGTTTTTGAAAGCCGGGAAAACCCCTGGATAGTTTTGGACATAATATAAATGCAACGATTAAGACGTAAATATACTGTTTTCATGGGTTTTGAATGGGAATATTGATATGTTGTATATCAAAGGCCCCATTCTTAAAAAACCTTGAATATCCAGAAATCGTCTTTATATGAAATAAACTATCTCAATAACAACTTGGATTTTTTATTCTTAAGCTATTTTATGGCTATTTCATTAGTTTTTGGGCGTTTCCCTGCGGGTCAGGCTTTACGTTACAATCTTTTGCTCGTGCCTCACAAAAGGATTTCCACTTCAATCCCTAACGCAAAATTCGTTTCCAGTTAATACGTTTGTTTTTACCATTTCTATAGGTTCTTGGGTATTTTTCTGTGAACCTAATCTTCTCAACAGGATAGGATAAGCAAGACATAAATTATTTTTAAGACTAATACAGATATAAAAAAAACCTCACAGTCCCGATAGTTAAAAGGGATAAATTCCGTGAGGTTTAAATAAAATAATACCTATAAAAATGGCTTTAAAAAGATGATTTTAAAGCCATTTTTAGCGTTTTTATGCCGTTTTTTAATCTTCCACAAGTACCCAATCTCCTTTATCGAGTAGTGGGATGGCCTGTTTGTATTTTACGGTTTTGTTATCGCCGTTCATTACATTTTTAATGGTCACTTTATCATTACGGCCTATTTTAGGATGATCACGTACAATGGTTTCGGTGATTTGCTGTTGTTGTGGCTGGGTATTATTTCCAGCAGCCCTGCTTTTGGCAGCACGTTCATCAAGGTTTGGAATCTCTTCTTTATTGGTTTCCATTTTTTCCCTTTTCTGAATGGTTTTTGCCTCCCTGATCTGGTTTTGTTCCTGTACCGGAAGTTCTCCTTTAAATAAGAAAGAAATGACATCTTTATTAACCTGCTCGATCATTTGCTTAAAGAGCTCAAAAGCTTCAAATTTATAAATGAGCAACGGATCCTTTTGCTCATGCACTGCCAACTGTACGCTTTGTTTCAACTCGTCCATTTTCCGCAGGTGCGTTTTCCATGCATCATCTATTATAGCAAGGCTTATATTTTTCTCAAAATCTGTAATAAGCTGTTTGCCTTCACTTTCATAAGCGCCTTTGAGATTGGTTACCACGCGTAATTCTTTGTTTCCATCAGAAAATGGAACCACAATACGCTCGTAATTACTGTCCGGATTTTCATACACGTTTTTAATGATAGGAAAGGCAATTTCTGCATTCCGAATCATTTTTGTGCGGTAGTGTTCCAGCGCAGCTTTATAAACAGCTCCAGCCAATTTATGAACGCTCATGGATGCAAATTCTTCCTTGCTCACCGGACTGCTCATTGAAAAGAACCGAATCAATTCAAACTCAAAATTCTTATAATCCTGAGCGATTTTATTGGTTTCGGTGATCAGTTCAGAAGTGTCGTAAATCATGTTTGCAAGGTCTACACGTAGTCGTTCACCAAAAAGCGCATGGTAGCGACGTTTATAGATTACTTCGCGCTGCGCATTCATCACATCATCATATTCCAATAGGCGCTTACGTACACCAAAGTTGTTTTCTTCCACTTTTTTCTGTGCACGCTCTATGGATTTTGAAATCATACCATGTTGTATGACCTCTCCTTCTTCCAGCCCCATTCTGTCCATCATTTTGGCGATGCGTTCAGAACCAAAAAGGCGCATAAGGTTATCTTCCAGCGATACATAAAACTGTGAACTACCGGGATCTCCTTGACGACCTGCACGACCTCGTAACTGGCGGTCTACCCGTCTAGAATCGTGACGTTCTGTACCTATAATGGCCAGACCACCGGCCTCTTTTACATCTTTGCTCAGTTTAATATCCGTACCACGACCGGCCATATTTGTGGCAATTGTTACCTGACCAGAATTACCTGCATCAGCAACAATGTCAGCTTCTTTTTTATGCAATTTTGCATTCAATACATTATGAGGAATCTTACGTAAGGTCAACATTTTGCCCAAAAGTTCAGAAATCTCTACAGAAGTAGTACCTATAAGAACGGGTCGTCCTGCTTTTGTAAGTTCGTTGACCTCGTCAATAACTGCATTGTATTTCTCTCTTTTTGTTTTATAAACTTTATCATCTCGATCATCACGGGCAATGGGACGGTTTGTAGGTATTTCTACCACATCAAGTTCATAGATTTCCCAAAGTTCACCTGCCTCAGTGACCGCGGTACCGGTCATACCGGAAAGTTTGCGGTACATTCTGAAATAATTCTGAAGAGTAACCGTAGCAAAAGTCTGCGTAGCATCTTCAATATTCACATTTTCTTTGGCCTCGATCGCTTGGTGCAGTCCATCACTGTAGCGACGACCATCCATAATACGGCCCGTTTGCTCATCTACAATTTTCACCTTATTGTCAATGACAACATATTCAGTATCTTTTTCAAAGAGGGTATAGGCCTTGAGTAGCTGATTCATGGTGTGAATACGCTCACTTTTTATACTGAAATCACGAAAAAGTTCTTCTTTTTTCTCCGCTTCTTCCTCTTTGCTTAATTCTGCACTTTCAATTTTGTTAATTTCCATTCCCATTTCGGGCATGACAAAAAAGTCTGGATTGTCTTTACCGGAAAGATGCTCGATACCTTTATCGGTCAGTTCAATCTGGTTATTTTTTTCATCAATTGTAAAATACAGATCCGCGTCTATTTTTGGCATTTCGCGGTTATTATCCTGCATGTAATGGTTTTCGGTCTTTTGAACCAGCGCTTTTATACCTTCTTCACTTAAGTATTTAATGAGCGGTTTATTTTTGGGCAAACCGCGGAAAACACGATACAACAAATCTGCGCCTTCTTTGGTATTTCCAGCCTTGATCATTTTTTTGGCTTCGGAAAGTGTATTGGTAAGTTCGTGACGTTGAATACTTACAAGATCTTCGATTTTTGGCTTTAGGGCATCAAATTCATGCACATCCCCTTTGGGCACCGGTCCAGAAATTATGAGCGGAGTACGGGCATCATCCACGAGCACACTATCTACCTCATCTACGATAGCATAATTGGCCGGACGCTGTACAAGATCACCTGGGGAGTGGGCCATATTATCGCGCAGATAATCAAAACCAAATTCATTATTGGTACCATAGGTAATATCTGAGGCGTACGCCTTTCGTCTTGAGGCGGAATTGGGGCGGTGATAATCTATACAATCTACAGTAAGCCCATGAAAGTTAAAAATAGGCGCCATCCATGCGCTATCACGTTTTGCTAGATAATCGTTTACCGTTACCAAGTGCACGCCACGACCGGTAAGCGCATTGAGATACATGGGAAGCGTTGCAACAAGGGTTTTACCCTCACCGGTTTGCATTTCTGCAATCTTACCCTGGTGCATCGCAACACCACCTATAAGTTGTACGTCGTAATGTATCATATCCCAGGTTATGGGCTTGCCGGCAGCATCCCAGCTGTTTGACCATATGGCCTGATCCTCATTTAAGGTAAGGTAATCTTTAACTGCGCTCAGCTCGCGGTCAAAGGCACTTGCGGTAACTTTGATTTCTTTATTGTGAAAGAAGCGGGAAGTGGTTTCCTTGACTACTGCGAAAGCTTCCGGTAAGATTTCGTTGAGTACTTCCTCACTGATTTCGTAAGCTTTTTCTTTAAGAGCATCAATTTCTGAATAGATATCCTCTTTGCGATCTATATCATCCATATTATCTGCTTCTGCTTCCAGTTCGGCCATTTTTGCATTCACCTCGCCTAGTGCATCTGCTATTTTGGCCTTGAAAGCGATTGTTTTTGCCCTTAATTCGTCATGTGAAAGCGCTTTCATGGTTTCGCCATGGCTTTTAATCTGTTCAACGATCGGCATGATGGAGGCCACATCCTTTTTGGATTTGTCGCCCACAAACACTTTTAACACCTTATCTAAAAATCCCATAATTGGTTTGATGTTTTAATTGTAATTATTCTGTTCAAATTTAAGCAAAAAAAAAGCCTCTAAGAGAGACTTTATGTTGGTTTGTCGTGTATATAATGTTTAATACTCGTCTTCGTTCCAGAGATAATCATCTTCAGAAGGGTAGTCTGGCCAGATCTCATCAATAGAATCGTAAGAGTCACCTTCATCCTCCATGGCTTGTAGATTTTCTACAACCTCTAGGGGAGCTCCTGTTCTAATCGCATAATCAATCAATTCATCTTTTGTTGCCGGCCAAGGGGCGTCACTTAGGTGGGAGGCCAATTCTAAAGTCCAGTACATAGCTTAACGTGTTTTAATTTTTGCAAAAATAAATTTTTGAACGCTAATACCAAGAAAATAATCAATTATTATAAAAAATAATTTTTAAGAACGTGCCACTACATCTTTTAAAATATGAAAGAGGCAAAATCGAAATTTATAATGCTAATTTTCCTTTTCGGGAATCCATTTTATTTCTTCTGCGTTTAAGTCTTGAGTCAACTTTCGTGCCAGCATAAATAGGTAGTCAGATAGTCTATTAATGTATTGGAGTGCACGTTCATCAAAGGGTTCTTGTTCATATAATGCAGTTGCATGACGTTCTGCACGACGACAGACACAACGGGCAATGTGACAATATGACACCGTCTGATTTCCACCAGGAAGCACAAAATGGGTCATGGGAGGTAAAGAAGCTTCCATGGCATCCATCTCTTTTTCCAGCATGTTTATATCACTTTCTTTTACTTTTTTTATGTCAAGGCGCTCTTTTCCATTTTTTAGTTGGGACTTTTGCGGATCTGTAGCCAGTATCGCACCCAGAATAAATAGATCTTTCTGAATTTTGAGCAAGGTTACTTTATGATGTTCTTCTATATCTTGATCGCGTATAAGTCCTAAATGCGCGTTGAGTTCATCTAAAGTACCGTAACTTTCTAAACGTAAACTATGTTTGGGAACTCGCGTTCCACCAAACAGCGCAGTTGTCCCTTTATCACCCGTTTTTGTATATATTTTCATTCCACTAGCCCCCGAAGGGAGAATTTATTAGTTACTATTTTCATAATTTCTGTGTTAAAAATAATTTAATTAATTGACTGGGACTGCGACTGAAAACTGCTCACTTTTCATTTTCCTCTTCCTTTCGTTGCAGATAACTTTCCTTAAAACTTCGGCGTCTTCTATTGCTGTTCTTTTTAGTGTTCTTTTTATTATTGGCCACGACAACAAGAAATAGTATCGCAACGATAATAACCATTATTATACTCTGGGACTGTTGTGATAGGAAGTCAAACATGGTATTAATTTTTAAGAAGTTCTGAGACTTTCTTTTTTAAAATAGGCAGGTCATTCTGAATAATATTCCATAAAACTTTATAGGAAACAGATTCATAGCCGTGGGAAATTCTGTTTCGGGTATCGATTATCTCCCTAATGTCACTAATTTGTTCAGCTGTTGCTTCATCTGTTTTTAGAATTCTGTTAGAAGCTTCGCCTATTATTTCCAAACTTCTTTCAACTGCCATCTGTGTTTTGAGGTCTGTAGAAAAATATTCATAATTCATTTCAATACCAATAAAACCCTCCACTCCCTCGATTGATTTATAGATATCATAAAGCCAGGTTTTTGTTTTAAGGTTCATAAATCAAAACCTTGGTGCGATTGAGTTCTTTTCTAAAGTATGGATTGTCGATGGCTTTTTCTTCCAATAAATCTATTTTTCGGCCTAAAATATCAATTAGTTTAAACTTTAGGTCAAAATATTTATCGCTATATGAGAATGGATCATCCTCTGCAATATCCACCACAAGATCAATATCGCTATCGGCATTGAAATTTCCGTTCACGACCGAGCCAAATGCAAAAAGGGTCTTTACCTGATTGGCCAGGCAGAGCGCACGAATTTGATCTATATGATCCATAAGGATTTTCATACTCTAAAAATAAGGATTTAGAACGAATTCGCTTTCGCGAAAGCGATAAAAACCAACAGATCTTTAAAGTTGCTGGTGCTTGGAATAGTTACGCCATTTCTCAAAACAGGCCTCCATATCTGCGGGAATATCGCTATTAAAGCTCATCCATTCTCCGGTCACGGGATGTTCAAAGCCCAGCGTTTTTGCATGTAAAGCCTGTCTGGGCAACACTTTAAAGCAGTTTTCCACAAATTGTTTGTATTTGGTAAATGTGGTCCCCTTTAAAATCGCATCACCGCCATAACGCTCATCGTTGAACAGGGTGTGGCCTATATATTTCATGTGCACACGGATCTGGTGGGTACGGCCGGTCTCCAGCTTGCAGGAAACCATGGTGACATAGCCAAAACGTTCCAATACCTTATAATGCGTCACCGCTT
>JBBPYO010000068.1:0-10364 GCA_038199845.1 Flavobacteriales bacterium | reverse complement strand
CAATAATGGCATCTACCGCTGGGATAAAGCTCTCGCCACCTTCTAGCGAAAAACGTTTCTGCCCTACATATTTGGTGTGTAAAAATGTCTCAAAAGAAAGAGCCTCATTTAATTTTTTAAGAATGTGTTTTTTGGTTTCCGAAGAAAAATCGGGATGGTTATCGTTTTTATTGAGTTTATTCTGGATCCACTCAATCTCCTCTGGTTTACGAATATACATGTACTCTATGCCGATAGCATCGCAGTAAATTTTTTCCAGATGATCTATGATTTCTTTAAGCGTAGAACTCCCAATTCCAAGAATTTGTCCTGCGGAAAAAATCGTGCTTAAATCCCCTTCTTCGAGTCCAAAATTTTCAATTGCCAAAGTTGGAGTGTACTGACGGCGCTCACGTACTGGGTTTGTTTTTGTAAACAAATGACCCCGGGTTCGATACCCGTCTATTAGGCGAACGACCTGAAATTCTTTCTCTAAATTATTCGGAATTGCCATCTCGCTAACCTGACCATTTTGCTGGGATGGGGCCTTTACAGATTCCGAAAATATTTCACTATCCTGAGAACCAAAATCGAAACCTTGAAAAAAGGCTCTCCAACTTGGCTCTACACTATCTGGATGCCTGAGGTATTGGTCGTATAATTCTGCGAAATATGCTGGCTGTGCTGCGTTAAGAAACGAAAATTTATCCATTATGTGGTATTGAATCTTTCAAATTTTTGGGCAAATATGTTACAAAAATACAATTTTTAGAAGGTAAAGCGTTTGAGAATGTGTTTTTTTATAGTTTTCGTTAACATTTATTTAACGATAAAAAATTAGAGTATTTCACATTTCAATTTTTTAAATATAATGTTGGAAATAGAATTTTAATAGTTTGAAAAACAGTAATCTAATTCTAAAATATGGAATCTATTGCGGATTTGCTCTTCTGTCAAAATAATGCAATTAAAAGACAATTTAGGTTTTGGACTGCAATTCATCAGGAAGCAATCCGTGGCAGAATTTTACAACTGAATATTTCTTGAGCAACCAGCGATAAAGCGACTTAAATTAAATCCTGTTTTTTGTCAAGTGAAAGTTACTTTACAGCAATAGCAAAGGTTATTTTTATAAAATAAAACGAGTTCACTCAATCTTATTTCGATTTTGAAAACGCGCTAGTTAAGAGACTATTTCAATATAGCTTAATCCAAATTAGTATTCGACAACTTACTTCTAGTGCTGATTTATTCATCTTTTTTTTAGAATTATCTTTTTTAACTCTCTTTGCAAGATGAGCACGCTAATGTCATGAGCAAGTTCATCTACATGTTTTGCAGGCATGGATTTAACCACGTTTTCGTCAATATCAATAATGTAGAGCAAACTGAGATAACGCTCAAAATCTGAAATTATCAGTGCATATATCGTGGCTACGATATTGCGGCTTACCGAAGTTACAGTATTCCCAAGATCTAAATCTGGTCCCAGTCCAGCACGTAAAAAATCTTTATTCAGCTGTTTTATAAGTCCATTAAGATATCCCTGTTCCTCAGCTTTTTGAAGAAGTGTTCTTATTTCTAAGTTTGAGGACAAAATATATTGCTGAATTTAATGGTTATACTTTACGGTTTATCAAGCTTTTTCCAAGATCACGTAACACTTGTTTTTTTTCATCGGAAACTTTTATTTTTTCCAATTTTTCAAAAGCATGCTGCGTGTACAAGGCGATCTGCTGTTGGGTGGCTTCTGCTGCGCCGGAATCTATAAAAAGCTGTTTTACGGTATTTATTTTTTCTGTGGGATCTTTAGGATCTATACTAAAAAGATGACGAAGCTGTTGCGACATGCCAGCTTCTAATTGTGCGATGGCTGTAAGGTATAAAAAGGTTTTCTTGTTCTCTATTATATCCCCACCTACTTGTTTTCCAAAACTTTTGGGATCGCCAAAAGCATCTAAATAATCATCCTGCAACTGAAAAGCGATACCAAGATCACGACCAAAGGCATAAATATTCTCGCAACAGTCTGAAGGTGCACCGGCCACAATCGCGCCCATTTTTAGCGACGCGCCCACTAGAACGGCCGTTTTAAATTCAATCATTTTTAGATATTCCGCCAAGGTGACATCATCGCGGGTTTCAAAATCAACGTCATATTGTTGGCCTTCGCAGACTCTAATGGCGGTTTGGGTAAATAATTTGGCCAGTTCTCTAAAGGTTTCGCCTTCATAGTTTTCAAAAAGCTGATAGGCATTGATGAGCATTGCATCGCCAGAAAGGATACCGGTGTTAATATCCCATTTTTCATGTACGGTTTCTTTCCCACGACGCAAAGGTGCCGCGTCCATAATATCATCATGAACTAGCGAGAAATTGTGAAAAACCTCCACTGCCAGCGCTGCATCTAGCGCCTTTGTGTATGAAGTTTCAAAAAGTTCTGCTGCGAGCAGTGTTAGCACCGGCCGCAAACGTTTACCGCCTATTTGTAAGATATAACCTATGGGCTCATAAAGATTAAGAGGCTCTTGAGCAACAATTTGCTTATTGAGGTACTGAGTAAAAAGATCTGTATACTGGACTATGGAACGCATGTAGCAATTTTTGGTAAAACTAAAGTATTCAGATCAGATACAGTCTTTATTAAGATGGGCAGCTTCTTTTTATTGAGCGAAATATAAATACGGAATAACAATATGTTAAATTTAATAAATACCAGGGAAACTGTTATAGTTTTTAAAGTTTCCTTAAGTACATTTGCAGTCTGATGAAAGAAGATATTTTAAATATAGCGACAAATCTTTTTTTGAACCTTGGGTTTAAAAGTGTCACTATGGATGATCTTGCTCATGAGATGGGAATCTCTAAAAAAACGATTTATGAGCATTACGATCATAAAACCGAATTGGTGCAGGAAGTGAGCTTTTATCTTCTCAATCAGATTTTTGATGGAGTGGATGCTATTGTTAGAGAAAATAAAAATCCCATTGAGGAGCTTTACGATATTAAAAAATACGTTTTACAACATCTTAAAGGTGAGAAATCCTCGCCTGTACAACAATTACAAAAGTATTATCCCAAAATTTACAAAGCCATTCAAATAAAGCAATTCAGTTACATGCAAAACTGTGTTTGCGTCAATCTAACACGAGGAATAAAGCAAGGTCTTTTTCGGAAGAATCTAGAGGTTGATTTTGTTTCTCGGATCTATTTTATTGGGATTACCGGTATTAAGGATATTTCAGTTTTTCCAGCTATAGAATTTCCGCCGGCAATTCTTCATGAACAATATTTAGAATATCACCTTCGCGGAATCGTCACTTCAAAGGGGAGAGAGATTTTACTTCAATTAATAAATGTTAATCACGATCTATGAGATACTTTTTCCTTATACTGATAGGTTTTTGCATCTACACAGGTGCTTTTGCTCAAGATAGTATTGTACCACAAACCTACCGTTTCAGTTTACAAGAAGCTATTTTATATGGTTTGAAAAACAATTATTCAGTACGCAATGCAACCACCGATGTCGATATCGCACTAAAGCAAAAATGGGAGATCATCGCTCAGGGATTGCCGCAGATAGGTGCAGAGATCAGCTATCAAAATCAGCTTATCAATCAGGTTTCTTTCATTCCGGCACAGTTTTTTGATAGCAACGCTCCTGCCGGGGAATTTGTTCCCGTTCAGTTCAGTCCCAAGCAAAATGTGGTCGCTAATGCCACGTGGAACCAGCTTATTTTTGACGGTTCTTATTTTGTGGGAATCCAGTCGGCCAGAACGTTGCTCCAGATTTCTGAAAATGCAAAAGTCAAAACCGATTTAGAAATTAAAGAAGGTATTACTTCTGCCTACGCCAATGTACTTCTTGCGGAAGAAAGCTTGATGATTTTGCGCGACAACCTGAAAACGGTAGCAAAAAACCTGAGCGATACCGAAAAGATATTCGAGAATGGACTTACCGAAGAAGAAGATGTAGAACAGCTGAAAATCACGTATCTGGGGCTTGAAACCGACCTTAACAATACGGTGCGTCAACTGGCGATCGCCTACGATATGCTAAAGTTGAGTGTAGGCCTTCCGCTAGAGAACAAAATCGCGGTGACCGATGATCTTGATATTCTTGCCACAACATACTATGATCTTAAATTGCTGAACAAACAGATCGCAATTGAAGAAAATATAGATTACCGAATCGCCCAGGATCAGGCAAACCTTGCAGAAGTCATGGTCAAACTTGAGAAAAGCAAGGCGCTTCCCACACTTACTGCTTTCGTTAATTACGGTGCCCAGGCAAACGGCAATAATTTCACCTTTCTTAATGGCGATCAACGATATTATGACCAGTCCATTCTTGGTTTTTCGCTCAATGTTCCCATTTTCAGCAGTGGTCTGCGAAGCGCACGTACTGCCCAGAAAGAACTCGCCTACCAACAGCGCCTTGTTGATCTCGAAGAAACGAGCAACCAGGTAAAGCTTAATATCGCCAAGGCACGGAACAATTATCAATTCAGTTTGGATAACTTTTCCACACAGGAAAAAAACCTCGATCTCGCCCAACGTATTGAAAAGAAAAACCAGACAAAATTTTTTGAGGGCATTGCCACGAGTTTTGAACTCAGCGAGGCGCAGCAGCAGCTTTTTCAGTCACAGCAAAATTATTTGCAGGCCATGCTTGAGGTGATCACCAATAAAGCGGCACTTGAAAAAGTACTGGATACCAGAAAATACCAACCCGAAAACACCAAAAATTAAATCCTGAATTTGTTATGAAACAATTTTTTAAAATACTGTTTATAGGGAGTATGCTCATCGCCTGCGGCGGAAAATCAGACTCCGTGGACGCTGTTATCGATGACGGAAATTTGGCCCAGCTCAAAGCGAAAAAAAATGAACTTGCTGTACAACAAAGTGAACTCAAGCAGCAGATGGATCGTCTCAACGTTGAAATAGCCAAAAAAGACCCTGTAAAGCGGAGTACACTAGTGAGCGTTTCTATGTTAAAAGACACCCTTTTTAAACATTATATAGAGGTACAAGGCAATGTAGAAACCGATAAAAATATCATTATTTATCCCGAATTTTCGGGCATTTTGACCCAAATATATGTCAAAGACGGGGAGCAGGTTCGCAAAGGGCAGCGCCTGGCCAGAATAGATGACGGAGGATTGAGTAGCGAACTGACACGTCAGAAATCGCAGGCCGCACTGGCAAAAACGACCTACGAGCGTCAAAAACGGCTCTGGGATCAAAAAATCGGCTCAGAAATGAGTTATCTGGAAGCAAAAACCAATTATGAAGCAACGCAAGCTGCAACAGATCAATTGAGCACGCAGATAGGTAAAACCATTATTACAGCGCCATTTTCTGGCGTGGTGGATAATATTATAACAGATCAAGGGGCGGTGGTGATCCCGGGACAAACGCAAATCCTGCGGTTGGTAAACCTTGATGATATGTATGTAAATGCTTCCGTGCCCGAGGCATTTTTGGGAAGGGTACAAGAAGGAACGGAAGTGATTGTGGAATTAGGTTCGCTGGGCAAGGAGTACGAAGGCCAAATAAGACAGGTAGGGAACTTTATAAATCCAGACAACAGAACATTTGATGTGAAAGTAACAATCCCCAATCCTGATAACGCAGTTAAACCCAATCTCATCGCCACGGTTAAAATCAATGATTATTCAGCAGAAAAAGTAGTGGCCATACCAGCAAATATCATACAGCAAAATGCAGAAGGTAATGGGATCGCATACATTTACGAATCAAAAACGGATAGTACGGGTGTAGCAAGGCAAGTAGCGTTAGGTCAGGGCTATAGTTATAATGATCAAGTAGAAATCACCAGTGGGCTAACTGCAGGCCAGTCTATTATTTTAGACGGCGCACGCGCGCTGCGGGATGGGCAAGAAGTAGCCATAAAAGCGGCAAACCAGAACAAGAATTAAGAGAAGATGGCTAAAAACACCTACAAAGAATTCGGTATTTCCTCATGGGCGATAGACAACAAAATGACCGTATATGTTATTACGGCAATTATTTTGTTGAGTGGTATCGTTTCCTATTACTCCATGCCACGGGAATCTTTTCCTGAAGTTATAGAGACCAAGATTTATGTGAGTTCTATAAATCCGGGTAATGCTGCCGAAGATGTTGAGAAGTTCATTACTGAACCCTTGGAAGAAGAATTTAATGATATAGGCGGTGTGAAGGAGATTTCCTCCACCACTTTTCAGGATTATTCCATGATCATCGTTGAGTTTGAAGAAGATGTTGATGTAGATGTTGCCAAAACAAAGGTTAAAGATAAAGTCGATCTGGTCAAGGCAGAAACCACGTGGCCCACACTTGACAATGGTGCTAAAGTGGAGCCTAATATTTTTGACCTGAATATTTCTGAGGAAATGCCCATTCTCAATATCAACTTTACCGGAGATTTTCAAGTACAGCAGTTAAAGGATTATGCCGAGCACCTCCAGGAAAAAATAGAATTACTTCCGCAGATTAAGGAGGCCACCATTCGCGGGGCGGAAGATATGGAAGTGGAGATCGCTGTGGATGTCTATAAAATGACCGCTTCAAAAGTGAGTTTTGACAATATTGTAAACGCAGTTCGGGCAGAAAACAATACGATTTCCGCAGGAAATGTGATTGTAAATGGCCAGCGTAAAAATATACGTGTACTTGGTGAGATAGACAATCCCAATGAATTGCGCAATGTGGTCGTAAAGCGCGACGGCGGCAATATTTTTCTCAAGGATATTGCAACCATTAACTTCAGGGAAAAAGATGCCACTACGTTTGCAAGAGAATACGGCCAACCCGTAGTTATGCTTGATGTTAAAAAACGTGCCGGTAAAAATATGATCGAGGCGGTAGAGCAGATTAAGGAAATCGTGGCGCAGGAAAAGGAAAATTACTACCCAGAATCGCTGCACATTTCCTTGACCAATGACCAGAGTATCAAAACGGCAAACCAGGTTGATGACCTGGTCAATAATATTATTTTCGGGGTTATTCTTGTTGTGGTGGTGCTGATGTTCTTTTTGGGCTTCCGCAACGCACTTTTTGTCGGTTTTGCCATTCCGCTTTCCATGTTTATGTCGCTTACCATACTTTCTGCATTTGGTATAACCCTAAATACAATGGTACTTTTTGGCCTGGTCATGGGCTTGGGAATGCTAGTGGATAATGGGATTGTAGTGGTAGAAAATGTGTATTCTCTAATGGATCAGGGTATGTCGAGAATCAAAGCGGCCAAGCAGGGAATGGGCGAGATTGCCTGGCCTATTATTGCATCTACAGCCACAACTCTGGCTGCATTTTTCCCATTGGGGCTTTGGCCTGGGACGATAGGTAAGTTTATGGTGTATTTCCCCATAACGCTTTCGGTGGTGCTCAGTTCGTCGCTTTTTGTGGCGCTCATTATCAACTCGATGCTCACCTCTCAGTTTATGAAGACCGAAGAGAAGGAGCTTTCAAAGAAAAAATTAATTCGCAACAGCCTCATTTTGGTCGGGGTAGGAATTATCATGCTAATAACCGGTTTTGTATTTGATATTGCCGCTTTTAGAGGACTGGGAAATCTATTGTTGCTGTTTGCCATTTTACTTTGGTGTTATAAATATTTTCTGGCCGGTGCAGTACGTTACTTTCAGTTTAAATCCTTGAAAAAACTCGAGGAATTCTATGGGCGTTTTTTAAAATATGCGCTACGCGGAAGAAAAGCATATATATTCTTTTTTGGAACATTGATCATGCTGGTATTTTCATTTATACTTATTGGCATTGTTCAGCCCAAAGTGTTGTTCTTTCCAGAAAACGAACCCAACCAGATTATTACCTATATAGAGTATCCTGAAGGTACCGCAATTGAAAAAACCAATGAACTTACTCAGAAAATCGAAAAGCGCATTGTAGATGTGATCAAGAAATATGAAGTGGAGGACGGCTATAATTATATGGTAGAAAGTGCCATTAGTCAGGTAGGGCAGGGTGCTGGTAACCCGCAAACTGATGGTGGACAGAGCAATGAGATGCCCCAAAAAGGTAAAGTGACACTTTCTATGCGTGATTTTAAACTGCGCCGCGGTGTAAAAAGCAGCAAGGTGCTCTCTGAAGTAAGAGAAGCGGTAAAGGGTTTTCCGGGGGCTTCTGTAATTGTTGAGAAGGATGCTGCGGGACCACCTACAGGATATCCCATTAATATTGAACTGAAAGGTGATGATTATGAGCAAATGCTTGTGGAGGCTGAAAAAATGCGGAGCTCTATTGACAATCTGGGTGTAGATGGCATTGAAGAACTTAAAATAGACGTAAACAAATCAAAAGCAGAACTTGGCGTGACCGTAAATCGCGAGAAAGCAGGTCAGCTAGGTATAACTACCAGTCAGGTGGGACAAACATTGCGGCGATCAGTTTATGGGGAAGAAATTTCCACTTATAAAGAAGGTGATGATGATTATGAGATTAACGTGCGTTTTAATGCTGCTAACCGCTATGATGAAAATATACTGTTCAACCAGCCCGTAACCTTTCGTAACAATGAAGGGAAAATCTTGCAAGTGCCCATCGCGGCACTAGTGGACAGAAAATCATCTGCAGCATTCAGTTCGATCAAACGAAAAGATTTAAAGCGGGTTATTACTATTTACTCTAACGTACTTCAGGGATCCAATCCTACTGAAATTGTAACACAGCTCAAACAGGAACTTAATGGTTATGACCTTCCCGAAGGAATCAGTTACTCATTTACCGGCGAACAGGAGAAGCAGGCCGAAAACTTGAGTTTTCTGCTATTGGCGCTGGGAATCGCAATGGGATCTATTTTACTCATTCTAGTGGCGCAGTTCAACTCCTTGTCTAAACCCATTATTATCTTAATGGCAGTGGTTCTTAGCCTTGTTGGGGTATTTCTCGGTCTTATTATCTTTAATATGGACTTTGTTATAATAATGACCATGATGGGTATTATTTCCCTTGCGGGTATTGTGGTGAACAATGCGATCGTACTTATAGATTATACGCAAATACTTATAGATCGTAAAAAAGAAGAATTGGGGCTTGAGGACGAAGAACTGCTGACACGGGAGCAATATTTTGCCATCATTGTAGCCGGCGGAAAATCACGACTGCGCCCAGTATTATTGACTGCAATTACTACCGTTCTAGGATTGATTCCGCTAGCAGTAGGTTTAAATATTGACTTCTTTAGACTCTTTACAGATTATGCGCCTGGTATTTATATAGGCGGTGATAACGTTATATTTTGGGGCCCACTAGCGTGGACAGTTATTTTTGGTCTTGTATTCGCAACGTTCCTTACACTTATAATTGTACCTGTAATGTTCTACCTCGTCAATAGGGCGAAAGTGCGTTTTGTTGATAATAAAAAAACCAAAGAGGCTAGAAAAGCGGAAGCTCGTTTGAGTGAAAAGTGAAGAGAATCTATACCTTGCCAGTCTATCGGCGAAATAGGTTGTTTTTCTAAGTGATGAGTCACGACCTGCAAGGCGTTGTTTTTCCGAGGAATGAGGGAAAAATCTCCTTGTAGGTCTCAAAGCTGGCTAAAAGACCTACAAGGAACCCGTTCGTACCTCACGGGAATACCTTGCAGGTCTGATTGAATCACAATTTACAAGAAGCAAAGTATCTTAATTTATCACTGGAACACCGTGCAAGTCAACTAGAATCACAACCTGCAAATTGCCTTTGGCAAAGCAGTAGTTCCTTAGTTGACATTCCAATTTTTGCATATTCCCAACAATTTCGCCAATTTTTTTCACTCCGATCAAAGCGAAGTCCTTAGGTATTGACTTATTGATCATTAATTATCTACAATACGCAGCTTTTCGTTAAAATATAGATTCAGAATACATACAGATAGTATTGCTACGGTTCTAGTTAGATCGTGAAAAATTGAGTGTTAGGATGCCGGTAATTGTCGCGGGAATATCTTGAATAGTTTGCATTTGCGTAATGGTAAGCTGAAGTTGCAGCGCAGTTTCATTAAGTTCTAAAATATTGATTTTCTGCTCTTGGACGCCAGTATCTATTGTGAGCTGACTCTCTGTACGCGACCAGTTTCCTGAATTTAAAAAGTCAACCGTCTTTACTTCCTGCTGCTGGTCATAGGTTTGTGAGCCAAGTGTTAAATTTATATTTTGTAGATAGGAGCCAGTTGAGGTTACCTTCATGTCTTCGGTAAAGACAAGTTGTAGATCGTAGTTACTTCCGATACCGGTAACTGAAGCAGTAACTGGAATTCCGCCGGCATTAAAAGAAGCGATGGCATCTGATAAAACCGTTTCTGTCAGTTCCCAATTACCGACGATCAGGTCCAATTCTGGCGTGGGTCCTGGCTGGACTCTTTCTGTAAAATCTAT
>JBBPYO010000067.1:0-2428 GCA_038199845.1 Flavobacteriales bacterium | reverse complement strand
GCAATATTAATGGAGTTTGCCGAGGTAAGTTTTCTGTTTTTTGTAATTTCCTCGTCGAGGAATGCTTTTTTTACCATGCGCGGGCAATCGTCAAAAACACCGTCCACTTCAAGTGCGGTAATATTTGCGCCCAGCGTAGTAAGTTGTTTTTCCTGCACATCGCTCACTTTTCCGGTAGGATAGAGAATCACCACATCTACACCTTCCACATTTAAAAATCCCCGGGCAACGGCGCCACCAGTATCACCACTGGTCGCCACTAAGACTGTAACCGGTTCTTGTATTTCCTTTTTTGAGGCGAAATAACCGAGGCAACGCGCCATAAATCGGGCTCCTACATCTTTAAAAGCCATCGTAGGGCCGTGAAAAAGTTCCAACGCGGCCACATTTTCTTCAATTTCCTTTAGCGGAAAGTCAAAGGAGAGCACATCTGCAATGATTTCCTTTAATTTATCATCGGGAATCGCACCTTCCACAAACTGCCTGATCGCGTGAAAGGCAATTTCGTTATTGTCCAACAGCTCAATATTATCGAAAAAAGAGTTTGGTAACGGCGTTATTTTCTCAGGAAAATAAAGTCCTTTATCTGGCGCAATACCTCTGGTAATAGCTTCTTCGAGACCTACTTGCGGTGCTTTATGATTTAGGCTGTAAAATTGCATGGGTTATATTTTTTAAAATCTGGTCATACTTAATTTTTCATCTATCATTTTAAAATTATAAGGATCGCTCGTCCCTTGTTCATACACTTCGACAAGCTCAGCACAGCGCCTTGCGGGATATCAGCATACAGCATGCAATTTTCCACACTTCATCTTCTCTCCATCACCGTATTTCCCGAGCTTGAAATAGATGAAACATAACTATCTGTGGGTAAATTATGCTTTGCTAATAACTGAAGTAACTCTTTCTCAATTTTCTTTGCGGTTTGTATTCCCTTGGAAAAAGTAAACATGGAAGGTCCAGAACCACTGATTCCAAAAGCAATTCCGCCTGCTTTCAACGCAACCGACTTTAACGCATCAAAATGCGGGATCAATGCTTTGCGGTACGGTTCTACCAGTACATCTTTTGTACTGGATTGTATGAGATCATAATCATTTTCATAAAGTCCAGCTACAAGTCCGGCGAGATTGCCGCTCTGCTGAATTGCCGCCTGCATGGTAACGTGCTGCGGAAGCAATTCTCGTGCTTCCTTGGTTTTAATACTTATATGTGGATGAATAATGGTCACAAAAAGTTCTTGCGGAACAGGAAGCGCAACGATTTTCAACGGATTATAACCGGTTATAAGCGTAAAACCACCGTAAATGCATGGAGCAACATTGTCTGCGTGCTCGTTGCCGCTTGCCACCGCCTCGCCTTTCATGCCAAATCTAGTGAGTTCTAAATTAGAAAGTGGTTTCTGTAAAAATTGATTGATGCCAAAAACCACTCCTGCAGCACTGGCCGCGCTGCTGCCCACGCCACTGCCCAATCGTATTTTTTTATGAATTTCGATCTCAAAACCATAATCCAGATTCAGACTTTCCACAAGGTATTGGCCGGCGACACCGCTTACATTTAACGCTGTTTCCATAGGGAGTTCAGCGCCGGTGATCGCGGTGATTTTTATGCCTTTTTGCGCTACTTTACGTACCACCATCTCATCTCCCAGACCATGCAATGCAAAGCCGAGTACATCAAAACCGCAATTAACATTTGCCACCGTTGCGGGTGAAAAAACACGGACTTCGTTCAGTTCTGTCATTATGGGAATTTAAAAAGTGCTCGTTCTTATGATGTCAGAAAACAATCCCGAAGCAGTCACATCACCACCAGCACCTGCACCTTTTATCAGCAAAGGCTGTTCTGGATAACGGTCTGTGAAAAACAGCACAATATTGTCCTTACCTTCCAGATTATAGAATGGATGTCCCGGAGGCACATCTTGTAATCCTACACTCGCTTTCCCATTATCTAGTTGGGCGACATATTTAAGACGGTTGCCCTTTTCGGCAGCGTCTGCCACTAGTTTTTCAAAATGTGGAGCGTCTTCTTTTAGGGTTTCGAAAAAGTGGTCAATACTGTCACTTTTCAGGTTATTTTCGGTCAAAAATGACTGATTTTCAATGTCTTCAAGATTCATTTTAAGTCCGCTCTCACGTGCAAGGATCAGTATTTTTCGCGCTACATCAATGCCGCTTAGGTCTATGCGTGGATCAGGTTCGGTAAAACCTTCGGCTTTGGCCTGTTGTACCAGCTTACCGGCGACAAAAAGTACGCAGACCTGGCGCGGCAATGCCTCGACAAGGTGCTCGACGGGCAGGTGGATCGGGACGAACGCTATTCATGGAAAAAGCCTGGCACGGGCTTCCGCTACTCGGGGGTTCATCAGTCCGTGGCAATTACCTATGACCTTTGCTATGACGCCTGGCCCAACGACTAT
>JBBPYO010000066.1:0-10031 GCA_038199845.1 Flavobacteriales bacterium | reverse complement strand
TATACACCTGTCTTCCCTTTTTGATTTCGTTGCGCATAAACTCAAAAACCTTTAACCTATTGGCATCAAAACGGTGTACGGTTTTTACCTGTTTCCGCCCCGGCGGAAGCTCGTCAATTACTGATACATCAAGGTCGCCATAAACGCTCATCGCAAGGGTGCGCGGAATGGGTGTTGCGGTCATAATTAACACGTGCGGCGGCAGCTTATTTTTATGCCAAAGTTTGCTGCGCTGCGCCACCCCAAAACGGTGCTGCTCATCAATAATTGCTAGCCCCAGATTCTTGAATTTTACCTTGTCTTCCAATAGCGCGTGAGTACCAATTAATATGTTCAATTCGCCATTTTCCAATTGTTCATGAATAATTCTTCGTTTTGAAGTTTTGCTTGAACCAGTAAGTAATGAAATACTGATATTTAAGGGTTTACATAGGTCACTTAAACTCTGAAAGTGCTGTACTGACAAAATTTCAGTCGGTGCCATTAAACACGCCTGAAAACCGTTGTCAAGTGCCATGAGCATTGCCATGAGCGCTACAATGGTCTTGCCAGATCCTACGTCTCCTTGCAAAAGCCGATTCATTTGTGCCGGTTGACCAAGATCATGACGAATTTCTTTAACTACGCGCTTCTGTGCGCCAGTCAATTCAAAGGGTAAATGTTCCGTATAAAAAGTATTGAAATAGGCCCCGATTTCAGAAAATGGATATCCCTTTATTTTGCTTTTATGCAGCTGATTTTTAATGATGAGTTGCAGCTGCATATAGAACAGTTCCTCAAATTTTAAACGGAATTGCGCGCGCGCTAGATCGGCTTGTGATCTGGGGAAATGAATGTTGAAAAATGCTTCATTCTTGGGCATGAGTTTCAAGCTTTCCAGGATGGGTTTAGAAAGTGATTCGGTCAGTTCGTTCTTGACTTCCAGAAAGAGATTTTGCATCAGCACATTAAGTGCTCGATTCGTCAATCCCTTATTGCTCAATTTTTCGGTAGAAGGATAAACAGGTTGCATAGCGCCGCGCAGATTTTTCTCATGCTCTTCCAGCAGTTCAAGCTCGGGATGGGCGATAGAGTATGTGCTGCCAAATTTCTGCACTTTGCCATAAGCAACATAAACCTCATTGACCTTTAAGCGGTCGTGCACCCATTTATGCCCACGGAACCAAACCAGTTCCATTATTCCAGTTTCATCCTTAAAAGTGCCCACCAAACGCTTGGAACGTCCTTCCCCAACTGTTTTAAGATGTATGATGCGACCCAAAACCTGCGCATCGGCTTGCGTTGGCTGCAATTGGTTTACTTTATAGTATTGGGTTTTATCAATATACCGGTTTGGGAAAAGATTGAGCAGATCCTGATAGGTTTGGATATTGAGTTCACTGCGCAGCAACGCCGCCCGGTTGGGGCCTACTCCTTTTAAATAATCTATGGGTGATTGCAGTTTGCCGGGGTTCATGCTTCGGCTGTGATTTTGAATTAACGCTTTGCGGCAAAGCTATACTATTTTAGAAGTAAGGCATTTAAAGAATTAGAATTTTGCGCACTGTCCCAAATGGTCAGCATATAAAGTTACTCATCATTGAATGTGTAGATAATCAAACACCTGGCTGAAATATGAAATAAAGCATGGTATTTATTTAAAATGAATTTTCTTCTTTTAAAATTGATATCATTTGGCCGAACGTTACAGAAGTTTTTTGTCGTCATCTAAGATGATCCTGAGATTGTCAGAGAGTGAATTGGATTTTTCAGAACACGATTTTATCTCTTTCAAAAATTCCAAAACCACAACAAGTCCTTCCTTTGGACTATCTTCCAAAAGTTTTTTTATGGTCGTTTTTATTTCTATAATATTCATCTTTCAAATTTATAAACTATTTTTTAACTATGTTGAAAATAATGGGTCGCTTAAGAGCTTATTTAAATTGGCATTCTGGTAGGTAATAATTCAAAAGGTGGTTTCCGACACCTCAAAATTACCGAAAATTGAATCACAGGATCAGTTTTGTTTATGAGAGGCTTACAAAAACAACATATTTTCCTGATGGTCAGACGGTTTTTCGGACGATTTTGCAACCTATTGTTTTAATCCGTTTGCCCTGCGGTAAAAGATCGTTTATTGATTCTTTAAAATTATCTGCGTATATTGCTGTAAAAATTTTGGATATGGAAACCAAACTAATCTTGTCCCTAGAAAAAGAAGATATAGAAAAAGCTGAGGTCTTTGCAAAGCAAAATGGAGAGAGTCTTTCAAAGATGGTTGAAAATTATTTAAAAAGTCTAAAACCCAACAGCCCAACAGCCCAAACCAAGCCTAATAGCAGTTTTGTCGGCTTACCTGTTACCATAAAAAGCGATAAGGATTTAGGAAAGGTTGAAATAAAACCTGAAAGTAAATTTTCTGAATTAGCAGGAGTTTTGAAGGTTTCAGAAAATTTTGACTACAAAAAGATTTATGAAGAAGAATTAATGAAGAGGTATGATATATAGAATATTTGTTGATACAAATGTCGTCATTGACCACCTTACAAAACGACAGCCTTTTGTCAATGAATCCACCAAACTCTTTGTGCTAAATGAACAAGAAGAACTAAAAATTCATGTTTCTGCTTTGTGTATCAACACCGTTTATTATATAACCCGTAAATTGATCGGCCACAGAGAAGCCCTTAAGCTTATTGACAAGCTTATTGAAGATGCAGAAGTCTTGGGAACTACCAAATCTGAGATTAGAGCTGCTTTGGAAAGCGACTTTACCGATTTTGAAGATGGCATACAGCATGCTACCGCTATTTCTTTTGGTGATATCGATTTTATAGTCACCCGAAATGTTTCAGATTTTAAGAAATCTCTGATTCCCGTACATAAGCCCACAAGCTTTCTAAAAAAAATTAAGTTTGAGACCTAAAATAATATAGTCTCCTAACCTTTTCATTTCAAGCTATTTACATGAAACAGTGGTATATTGTCTTTTTTATTTTGTTCTGCCTTTCTGTGAAAGCTCAACAACAAGCAACCGTTGATTTCAAACATATTCAAGCCGAAATAACCCCAGATTTTACCACAAAAACTATTGACGGAATTCTAAATGTTGAATTTGAAATCCTTCAGAATACAGATTCCATTTATCTGGATGCCAAAAATATAATCAATTTTGAAATTCAGCTTAAAAATGGAGAAAATGAGCCAAAATCGAGTAAAATCGAGTCGAAATTCGATAAAAATCACCTGATAATTTACAACTCTTTCGTTACCGGAAAAACCTATTCAGCAACGTTGAGCTATACCGCAAAACCTTCCCAAGCGCTTTATTTCGTAAATAATAAAAATAAAAGCCAACTCTGGACGCAAGGTCAGGGAAAGTACACTTCCCACTGGTTGCCCAGTATTGATGATATGAACGATAAGATTGAATTCGATCTCACCATTAATGCACCAGTTGGAAAAACGGTCATTTCCAACGGAAAATTGACCAAAAAAGACCAAAAATCAGGCATTATACAGTGGCATTTTGATATGCTACAGCCCATGTCCAGTTATCTTGTTGCGCTCGCGATTGGGGATTACGATAAAAAGGAACTCACGTCAACTTCTGGCATTCCCATAGCATTGTATTATTATCCTGACGATGCTTTAAAAGTGGAAACTACTTATCGTTATACACGAGAAATATTTGACTTTTTTGAACAAGAAATCGGTATTCCTTATCCCTGGCAAAATTATAAGGAAGTACCGGTTAAGGATTTTCTCTACGCGGGGATGGAAAATACCACCGCAACAGTGTTTAGCGATTCATTTATAGTAGATAGCACGGGATTCGACGACCGTAATTATGTAAATGTGAACGCGCACGAACTGGCGCATCAGTGGTTTGGTGATCTAGTGACCGAAACCTCGAGCACGCACCACTGGCTTCAGGAAGGTTTTGCCACATATTATGCACTTTTAGCTGAAAAACAAGTATTTGGCGATGATTATTTTTACTGGCAATTATATCAAACGGCCGAACAGCTTAAAGAACTCAGCGATCGTGGTAAAGGTGAAAAATTGCTCAATCCCGGTGCAAGTTCGCTTACGTTTTATCAAAAAGGAGCCTGGGCGCTTCATATTTTACGGGAGAAAATAGGTGATGAAGCGTTTCGGTTGGCAGTAATTACGTATCTAAAAGACCACCAATTTGAAAATGTAGAAAGCGATGATTTTATCGCTGCCGCGGAAAAAGCCAGTAATCAAGATTTGATTGAATTTAAGGAAAATTGGTTAGAACAGAGTGCTTTTCAGGCGGATGCGGTGTTGGAATCATTGAAAAAGTCGGAATTTATCCGCGATTATCTGGAGCTTTCCGCATTGCGGAAAACTCCACTTTCCAGAAAGACCGAAGCATTGAGCAAAATACTCACTCTTCCCAACGATTATTTAGGTCAGGAAGCCGTTTATCAGTTGGCCGACGCACCGCTGGAAGAATCCCTTCCACTTTATAAAAAAGCGCTCACTTCCGGCAATCGCTGGGTACGGCAGGCGGTTGCGGTTTCTGTACAGGAAATTCCGAATGCTCTGAAAACCGATTATGAAATTTTGCTTGATGATGATTCGTATGTGACTCGTGAAGCTGCGCTGCTGGCGCTTTGGGTTTCTTTTCCGCAGGACCGGATGAATTATTTGCAGAAGCTGGAGGGCGTGGTTGGTTTTTCAGATAAAAACATTGAAATACTCTGGCTGGCACTTTCTTTGGCTACGCCGGAATATAAACCGGAAACCAAGCAAAAGCGGTATCAGCAATTACTTGATTATACCAATGGAAGCCAACCGTTCCAAGTGCGTGAGAACGCGTTTAAATACCTGTATCAATTGCAACTATATGAGAAACAAAGTTTGAAGAATTTAGCATTGGCATGTGTACATTTTAACTGGCGTTTTGCCCAGAGCAGTCGTTCCATTCTCGATTTATTGCTCAAGGAAACCATGTGGTCGAACGCGCTACGGGATCTAAAACTGGATAATGACAAAGCTCAAGATTATCTAAATAAAAAACTTAATTAATGCGTGCACTTGTCATTTCTGGAGGAGGTAGTAAAGGCGCGTATGCTGGTGGTGTGGCGCAGTATCTGCTAGAAGAGGAAAAGCATAAGTACGATCTTTTTTTGGGAACTTCTACCGGGAGTTTGCTGATCTCACAGTTGGCCAACGGAGAAATCAAACGCGCGCATGAGATTTATACCAATGTTAACCAGAGCACAATTTTTAATGTGAATCCCTTTACGATCAAGAAAAAGGAAAACAGGGAATATGTAACCATAAATTACTGGAATACGGTCTGGCAGTTTATCAAGCAAAAACGAACCTTTGGCGAAAGTAAAAACCTGCTAAAAGCGATAAAAAAGAACCTTTCACGTGCTGAATTCGAAAACGTTAAGGCGGGACCGAAAAATGTTGTCGTAACTGTTTCGAACTTGACCAAAAATACAGTGGAATATAAATCTATAGACGATTATGGCTACGATGAATTCTGTGAGTGGATCTGGATTTCCTGTAATCTCGTACCTTTTATGAGCCTTGTCAATAAAAATGGATTTGAATATGCTGACGGCGGTTTTGGCTGTATTGTTCCCATCCGAGAAGCGATACGACGTGGCGCGACAGAAATTGATGCCATTATTTTGGAATCTGAAAACATGGAATACAACAAAATCCTTGGTCAGAATCCGTTTTCGCTGATGGTCAGTTTATTCAGTTTCCTGATGGATCAGGTAGAATATCATGATGTGGTTGTGGGCAAACTCGCAGCAATCAATAAAGACGTGCCACTAAATTTATATTACACCCCTTCAAAACTAACTGAAAATAGCCTGATTTTCGACAAAAAACTAATGACCAACTGGTGGCAGCAGGGTTGGGATTATGCGCAGGATAAATGCTTGCAGGCAAAGGAGAATAAGCTTAAGGAAATGGAGAGTTTGGGTTGATGGAAAAAGGATGTATTAGTGCGTGAAATTATATTGTATTATCCTCTTCAACTATACTTAGAATAACCTAAAGTAAAGAAGTCTTTTGCTCCATCCTTCGACTGCGCTCAAGATGACAAAACTAACTTTTGCTTTTTTAGTGATGAGGCATCCGAAAAAGTTGCGTCGATTGAATTTAATAGAAACGATAATTATGAAAGATCAGAAAGCTGCAATTCGTACAGCGCCGAGAAGGAAAAGGAATTCCACATGAATAGATTATGAAAGAAACGAAAAAACGTTTTCCAGAATATTTTCAAGAGAAAAAGTGAAATAACTTTTAGTAGAAGAATTCTATTTGTTTTTGAGAATCACCTCATGCACAAATTCCAGTTTCTTAATATCGACGGCGCTAAGCACAAAAGCATACAAATCGGGTTGGCCCATACTACGGTTGAGGGAATTGAGAGCAAAGGTAAGTTTAATATACCGTGTTATGATCTTTTCAAAATCGCGTTCCCGGTACGGATCAAAATCAATTTCAGTATCCATTTGGGCGATTTCACCTATTTGCGGGCGGATTTGTATTCCAAAAGTATACGCCGTTTCCATAGTATCAATAATATGCATGTAATGCGCCCAGGTTTCTGCCCAGTCTTCCCAAGGATGGCTGGAAGCGTATTTGCTCACGTATTTTTTTCTCCAGTCCGTTGGCGGTCCATTTTGATAATACCTTTTTAATGCCTCGCCATAATCTTGTGTGGCATCGCCAAAAAGTGAGGTAAAGGCTTCATTATTTTCATCATAGCCGCGCACAAGGACTTCCCAATAAAAATGCCCAACTTCATGTCGGAAATGGCCTAAAACAGTCCGATAACGCTCGTTCATCTGTTCTTTCATTGATTCCCGATGCACTGCATTAGCCTCTTTTATATTTATGGTTATGAGTCCGTTAAGGTGTCCGGTCATCACAGGTTTTATCTCTCCTTTTATTTTTTGCTCTGCGAGAAAATCGAAAGAAAGAGCAAGGGATTCTGAACCGTTTTCTAAAGAAAGAGGTAGATCAAAACGTTCCAAACTATAGATCAAACGGTGTTTTGCCTGTTCTACTTTTTGCCATTGTCTTAGATTTTTTTTCTTATCCAGATTCGGGATGGTGTTATTGAGCTTGCAGGCTTTACAAAAATTGTTTTCCGCTTCTGCGGAAACGAGCCAGTTACAGGCTTTATGTTTATGATTGGCACAATACTCATAAAAGGTCCCCGATTGATGTGGATATTCAAAGTGTTTATCTGCTTCCGCAGTAACCATTCTTAAAGCCTGCGGAAGAAAACCCAACTGGTGACCACAGTGTACGCAATGACTATTTTCAAAAAAAACCGCGTTTTGGCAATGATCACATTGAAATATTTTCATAAAAATCAGGCTAATTTAAGGTCAAAAATAGCTGTTTTTGACTATTTAAAGCCGTTTTTATGATTTTAAGAGAGGGCTTCGGTACAAATTCCGTTGCGCTGTCGCTTCACGGAATTCACTCAGCCGCCGGGCTTCGGTACAAATTCCGTTGCGCTGTTGCTTCACGGAATTCACTCAGCCGCCGGGCTTCGGTACAAATTCCATTGCGCTGTCGCTTTATGGAATTCACTCAGCCACCGGGCTTCGGTACAAATTCCGTTGCGCTGTTGCTCACGGAATTCACTCGGTTGCCAAGTATTCGGTATAAAATTTAAAAAACCGCCATTTTATGATTAAAAATGGCGGTTTTAAGGTGTTTTATTCTGTTTTATTGGATTATCTGCGGATAGTTTGAGTTCTATCAGGTCCTACGGAAACAATTGTAATGGGCACTTCCGTTTCTTTTTCGAGAAAATCAATATAATTAATAAGATTTTCTGGAAGTTGCGAAGCTTCGGTCATTCCTGTTAAATCTGCCGCCCAGCCTTTCATTTCCTTATAGATCGGTTTGATGTTTTCTGGTTCGATATTATACGGTAAATGGTCAATTTCCTTACCTTGATATTCATAAGCGGTACATACTTTTAGGGTTTCAAAACCAGAAAGCACATCGCCTTTCATCATCATAAGTTGGGTGACACCATTCACGCGCACCGCATATTTAAGCGCTACCAGATCAAGCCAACCGCAACGGCGTGGTCTTCCTGTAGTGGCGCCAAATTCGTTGCCCACGCGGCCCATAGTCTCTCCATCTGCGTCAAAAAGTTCAGTAGGGAAGGGGCCAGAACCTACGCGGGTGGTATAGGCTTTAAAAATGCCGTATACCTCGTTGATATCCGTCGGTGCCACGCCCAGACCGGTGCAAGCTCCAGCAGCAGTGGTCGTTGAGGAAGTTACATATGGATAGGTTCCAAAATCAATATCCAGCAACGAACCTTGAGCGCCTTCGGCAAGGATTGATTTTCCAGCTTTCTGTGCTTGGTACAAATATTCTTCCGAATCAATGAATGTTAACGATTTCAGCACTTTAATTGCAGCAAAAAATTCGGTTTCCAGCTCTTCAAGACTGTATTCGATTTTGGCGTCATAAAAATCGATCATCGCAATATGCTTATCGCGCAAAGTAGTGTAACGCTCTTTCCAGTCAGTCAACTCAAGATCACCTATGCGAATACCGTTACGACCGGTTTTATCCATATATGTGGGACCAATTCCCTTTAAGGTAGAACCTATTTTTGCCTTTCCTTTAGAAGCTTCTGAAGCTGCATCCAGCAAACGATGCGTGGGCAGGATCAAGTGCGCTTTGCGGGAAATCAGCAGTTTCTTCTGAATATCCAAGTTGAATTTCTTCAGATTGTCCAATTCTTTCTTGAAAATAACGGGATCAATCACCACGCCGTTACCGACGAGGTTTACCGCATTCTCATGAAAAATTCCCGAAGGAATAGTATGTAAAACATGTTTATGACCATCAAATTCTAAAGTATGCCCAGCATTGGGACCGCCTTGAAAACGGGCGATAATATCATAATCTTTAGTAAGTACGTCAACTATTTTTCCTTTGCCCTCGTCGCCCCATTGGAGCCCGAGTAGTAAATCTACAGCCATTTAATCGTTAGTATTTGTGTTTTCTTTGATTGGTTTTCTATTTCCGTAAAAGTAGAGGGAATGTTTTTTGATCTCGATGTTAAAAACCTCTTCAATAGTGGTTTTTATTGACTGGATGCGCGGGTCGCAAAATTCAATCACTTCGCCGGTATCAGTCAGGATCACGTGATCGTGCTGTTTGTCAAAGTATGATTTCTCGTACTGTGATTGATTTTGGCCAAATTGATGTTTGCGCACCAGACCGCAATCAAGCAAGAGTTCTATCGTATTGTAGAGCGTTGCCCTGCTCACGCGATAGTTCTTGTTTTTCATGCTGATGTACAGCGACTCGATATCAAAGTGATCATCGTGGATATAAATTTCCTGTAAGATCGCATAGCGTTCCGGTGTTTTGCGGTGACCATTATCTTCAAGAAACTTTATGAAGACGTTTTTTACGACTTCCTGATCTTTATTAATTGTTGCTTTTATTGCCATAATGGGTTTTCTATCATTCGGGTGAATCCATCCGGATATAGCCATTTTTCAAATTTATAGCTTTAAACTCACGAATTCTAAAAAAAATTGCGTCTATTTTCAGTATTCGGGATGGATAAACATTTCAACTGAATATAAGCAATATTAAGTGAAATCTTTGAAGTAGTCTTCGGTAATTTTAAAGGAGGATTAAGGTTAATTATTGAAAGACTTTTTTAGAATTGCTAACCGTGTAAACCCTTTCTTCATCTGCGGCGCCACCTTACCTTGCAAAGGGAAGGAACTTTTGAAAAAATAAATCAAAAACCGAATTCATTAATTCCTGATCACTTTATCAATTCCGGAGATTTTTTTAAGATTTAGCATCAGATTTTCCAAGTGCGTCTTGTTCTGTACGATAACAGTGATACTTCCTTTAAAAACACCATCGTTTGTAGTAAAATTAAGATTTCGCATATTTACATGCATGTGTTCTGAAATCTCTCGTGTGATGGAATTAACAAGTCCCATTTTATCAATTCCGGTAAGTTCAAGGTTGGCTTTAAAGTC
>JBBPYO010000065.1:0-2073 GCA_038199845.1 Flavobacteriales bacterium | reverse complement strand
TGGCCGCGGTTCTTGAGCCTGAGTTCAGTAGTGTTAATCAATCCGTACAATCTGATTTTAACACTTCACCAGTAAAAAATAGTGAAGGAAAGGAGATCGCTTGGCTTAAGTACAGCTTTGAAGGTTTTCCACTTGCGGCATCAATTACACGTTTCACACAAATGCAAAATGATGTGAAGGCCAATGAATCTGAAATTTATTCTTCCCTTTTGCAAGGGCAGCTTAGCAAAGACGTTTCATTAAGCAATTATGAAGCGATTGTGATCCCGGAAAAAACAGCATTTTTTTCTGGAGAACGTTTCAAAGGAAAAGTGGTATTGGGCCGTTTTGACAATTCACTCAACTTTGATAAAGTGGTGGTCAACGGTAAAACAATATCTAATCTCAAAGCAGGTCAGGTGGTACTTGATTTTCCTGCCGGAAATGTGGGTACACAAAAAATTTCAGGTGAACTGGTATATACAGAAGATGGCAAGCCAAAATCAATACCTATTAAAAGTGAGTATGCAGTAATAAACCGTCCAAATTCGGCCACTATTTCAGCAGATAAAATGAATGTGGTTTATCGTGGTGTGGCCAACCCTATGACTATTAGTTTTGCAGGTGTTGCAGATAATAATGTTTCAGCTAATGCCACAGGATTATCTAAAAACGGCAGTAGCAGTTATACTATGAATCCCGGCAGTGGTCGCGAAGTAACCATCAATGTATCGGGAACATTACCCGACGGTTCTAAAGTCACCGATTCAAAACAATTCCGTATTAAGGATATTCCAAGACCTACAGGTACGGTGCGTGGGGAATCTGATATAATAAAAATGCAGAAGAATGCGTTAACTATATCAACTATAGGAGCTAGTCTTCCAGATTTTGATTTCGATCTAAAACTACAAGTATCTGGATTTAAGATAAATGTTCCTGGAAAGCCGACTATAGAAGTTAGTGGAGGTAAAATGAATGCTAGGGCTGTTGATCTAATTAATCAAGCTCCTAGAGGTTCAACGGTTCAGATTTTTGATATTAACGCAAAAATATCCGGAAACAGCTCTTATTTATTGAAGCAAGTTTCACCGGTTTTTGTAGAACTTACTAATTAAAATTATATGATAAGCATAAAGCGTTTATATATATTTTCAAGCCTATTCCTCTTGGGAAGTGTGGCCTTTGCTCAGAATAATATTCTCAATGCAAAGACACCAGAAGAGATGTATGAGCAGACAGAAGGCCAGAAGCTGCTTGATAATGACAAGCCGCTGGAATATGGTTATGTTGATAACCGCGATGTACTCTGGGGTCGTAATGTTTGGGAAGTTGTAGATCTTGACGAGCGTGTGAATTTTCCGCTGTATTATCCTATAGACACTAATAACATTGGGGCAGATCGCAGATCACTGTATGATGTGCTGGTTACTGCGGCAAGAAAAGGTAAAATAGATCTTTATTCTGACTCTTATTTTAATAGGAAAATTAATCTTGATGATATTTCAGCGGCGATGTCTAAAGTAGATACGACAGATTTGGGTATAGAACAGATCAATGCTGGGGAACAGCTGGATGCGCAATATATAAACAGGCGTGATATCAGTGCGGCAGATATTGAGCAGTATTTGATACGCGGCTACTGGTATTTTGACAAGCGTCAGGGTGAATTGAAATACAGAATGATGGCAATTGCACCAGTTGCACCAGATGTTAACTTTATAGATGATGATGAGCCGGTGATGGTTCCCTTATTTTGGGTATGGTTTCCTAAAGCGAGAAATGTTTTACATGAAGCTAAGGTTTTCAATCCACAGAATTCTGCACAACCTTTATCTTTTGACCATTTGCTGAATTCAAGAAGGTTTAGCGGCATGATTTATCAGATCGATAATATTCAGGGCGACCGCGCCGTAAAAGAGTATATCGCTGAAAACTCAATGATGCAACTGCTAGAATCTCAACGTCTAAAAGATGAGATTCGCAACATGGAAATGGATATGTGGAGTTATTAAAAGACTTATTTTTAAGTAAAAATCAATTAAAAAGCGCCCATTTTGGGCGCTTTTTGTTTAGCGTATAAGATGAAGGATA
>JBBPYO010000064.1:0-8220 GCA_038199845.1 Flavobacteriales bacterium | reverse complement strand
TCTAATCGTATCGCTCTATACGCATACCATTTTATAAGGATCATTATAGGAAGGTAAATCAAGACAACGGGCAGAATAAAATTCCATAAAAAATAATCCAGAAAAACATACCAGGCCAATAAACCTATAAAAAGCGGTAAAAGTCCCATTAAACAATGACGGACGAATAAAAGAGAATGTGGCTTAAAAATCGTCTTATTTCCGCTTTGTGGGACTTCAAAAAGGAAACTTCTGACTTTACTCACGATTTCCGTAGGCAGTCCGGGGATCTTAATTTTGCTTTTCTCAGTCGCGTCGGTGCTATTGGCAAGTGCCAGTTGTATATTGAAAAGATTGAGATAGCGCTGCACCGGATTTATATTAATGGTAAAAACCTGAACGCGCCTGGCTTTTAAAGTGACCCGTGTATTCGTTCGCAAGCCCATTTCAAGCTGCAGGTCATTTTCCGTCCGTGTTAATTGCAAACCATAATATTTGATGAAAATCTCAGCGGTCGTTATTACGATACCAATGAGAAAAATCAACGGAAGTGCGATAAGCAATAGTGTTATCGTGTAATCTGTAGTGATATACGTATCATACGCATTTTCAATTTGAGCGTTATAATCTTCATCCAGCAGATTCGTATCCAATTGTTGCAGAATAGAACCGGCAAAAAGTAATAGAACCCATACACCGCGCAGATAATTGGTTGAAAGACCTAAACGGATCAAAGTGCCTATGGACAAACTGTATTTCCACAATGGTTTTTGCTGCTGAACCGTTTCTGCGTTACTTTCGCTTTTATTGATAATCGCATCTTCAGGAAATGTACTTTGTACTTCCACTTCTTGCATCAGCGCTTCTTGTAGTCGATCCGCTTTTTTGCGCGATAAGGCTTTGATTTTAACTTCTTCAGCGTTACTTCCGGCTGTGTCAATCACTACTTCATACACGTTGATCAGGCGCTGCAATAAGTTACGCTTAAAGTAAACCTGCTGAATACGGTCAAATGGAATTGCGGTCTGTGAAGAATTGAAAACTCCCTGGTTCAGGATAAATTGTGATTTGTCATAATCAATATGAAATACAAAACGTTTGTAAGAAAGAAAACTGAAAATAATTAGCCCAATAGCCAATAAAAAAGCTCCTACTACTATAAAATCGAGTATTTCACCCGATATTTTTCCGAAGATAATATACGCTCCCAGAACCCACAGACCGCGAAGGGATTTATACGCCGAAGAGACAAAAATGAGCAAAATGCCCACCGGCGACTGCAATTGCGGTTGGGAGAATGGTTTAGATTCGTACATTATCCACTTTTTGCACGATAGCTTCTTTGATCACAGCGGCCAGTTGCGGTTCAAGTCCGGGAATATTTATATCACTACCACTTCCGCCCGCCGTAAATATTTGTAATGTCGAAATTTTTAATAATTTATCCAGAACTCCCTGCGCGGTTGAAACATGCTGAATACGATTAAAGGGAATTATAGTGGTTTTCCGGAAGAGATATCCACGTTTAAAAGCGATATCTCTTTCACGCAGCGCATAGCCATAACATTGCTGTCTCTTGACAACTAAAAAATATTGAAAACTAAAAAACAATAACACTGCCACCGCAATATAAAGTACGAGATCCCGCGAATCGTAAAAAAACCAAATACCAAGACCAGTCAATACAGCGACTAATGAAATGCTCAAGCTGATGAGCGCCTTTACACGCTGCTTTATAGAAACGGGTTCAAATACCAGCGACTCATAACTGGGCAGATTTTCAAGGACTATTTGGTCATTTTTAAAGGTGTTTTCCAAATTTTTTAATTGAATATTTTATTTATTGCAGAATTTATATTGATATTCGAAAAGATTCCTCATCAGGAAATAGTATGTTTTTATTTACTATCAAGTTTGCCTTTAACGATCTTTTGGTGCAGTTGCAACGGCCTTTATATTTCCTATGAATGCGTTAAAACTCCTATTATTATGGAATTTATTGAAATCCATAAAATGAGCATGTTTGTATGGAATTGTCTCTTAAACTGGTTTCGTCATGCTGAACTCGTTTCAGCATCACACGTTCTCACCGCTAATCTAAGCAAATAAAGACTTAAAACACTACAGTCTCTTGAGACCCTGAAATAAATTCAGGGTGACGTTTATTCATACACTAAACGGATATACAGAAATGAAATATCATATTGAAAATAAAATAACCATCTAATATTTTTTCAGCCTAACGGATAGCTCAAGTAGAATTAATTTTTCCAAAACCAAAAACTTTGGAGAAGGACTCGTAAAGAAAATTTAGATATTTCAGTATCGCCGTTATCTATAATTTTTTAAGGAAACTCGATTTGGTACACGTTTCCTGACTCCAACTTATGTTCTCGATTAAGGCAGCCATTTTTTATCAAAATTGGGCTTGCGCTTTTCAAGAAATGCGTTGCGTCCTTCTTTAGCTTCATCGGTCATATATGCAAGACGCGTAGCTTCTCCGGCAAAAACCTGCTGTCCGACTAGTCCGTCATCGGTAAGGTTCATGCTGAATTTGAGCATTTTTATGGAAATGGGTGATTTTTGCAGAATTTCTTGTGCCCACTCGTACGCGGTATTCTCAAGTTCTTCATGAGGAACCACCGCATTTACCATTCCCATATCTGCCGCTTCCTGCGCGGAATAATTTCGGCCCAGAAAGAAAATTTCACGTGCTTTTTTCTGTCCAACCATTTTTGCAAGATATGCCGAACCGTAACCACCGTCAAAGCTGGTTACGTCTGCATCGGTCTGTTTAAAAATCGCATGTTCTTTACTGGCAAGCGTAAGATCGCAAACTACGTGCAAACTATGACCACCGCCCACTGCCCAACCGGGAACTACTGCGATCACTACTTTTGGCATAAAACGAATCAGCCGCTGCACATCTAGAATATTCAACCGATGATAACCGTCATTTCCCACATAACCCTGATCACCACGCGCTCGCTGATCGCCGCCACTACAAAAACTATATACGCCATCTTTAGGCGAAGGTCCTTCGGCAGAGAGCAGAATTACGCCTATATTAATGTCTTCTTGCGCATCATGAAAAGCTTTGAGAAGTTCTGAAGTCGTCTGCGGGCGAAAAGCGTTGCGGACTTCTGGACGGTTAAATGCGATACGCGCCACACCGTTTGCCTTTTTATAGGTAATATCCTCAAATTCGATTGCGGTTTGCCAGTCTGGTTGCTGCATATTACTTGTTTGAGATAAGCTGAATGTTGTCTTTTTCGATTACAATATGTCTTTCTTTGTATAAAACGCCTATCGCCTTTTTAAAGCTTTTCTTGCTGATACCAAGTTGTGCCTGAATATCCTCCGGACTGCTTTTATCGCTTAGCATTAGCTTTCCGCCATTGGCCTGAAGCTCCTCCATGATATATTTTGTATTGGGTTCGATGCCTTTATAACCTTCCGGCTGAAGGATGACGTCAATTTTTTTATCCTCGCGCACCCATTTTATATATCCCGGAAGACTGTCACCCACGCGTAAATCTTCAAAAATGCTGTCTTTATAAACCAATCCCATGTGTTTGCCGTTTATAATGACATTTGCACCGTGATCAGAATAATGCGAAACAAGCAAATCTACTTTATCGAATTTTTCCACCTCAATTTCATCATTATTGGTGAACTGCATGGTTTTTGTCGATCCTACAAGTCTGTTAGATTTCTCATCCAGATACATAAAAACTACATAAGAAAGTCCAGGTTTCATGGGCGTCATCTGGTTACTATAAGGAACGAGCAGTTGTTTATCGATGCCCCAGTCCACAAAAGCGCCTATTCCAGTAACATCTGTACAGCGCAAAAAGGCAAAACCATTTTTCTCAATAAAAGGTTTTAAGGTAGTGGCGACCGGGCGTTCCTCATTATCCAGATAGACATAGACCTCAATGGGATCTTCAAGCTGAAAATTTTCTGGGGCGTATTTCCCGGGAAGAAGGACTTCATCGTCGTCTTCATTACGTAAATAAAGACCCGGACTCATGTCACGGTCTATGATCATCTTGTGGTAAGCGCCTATTTCTAACATAAATATTTAAATATTTGACAAAATTACGCAACCTGATACGACTTTTAACATCGTACTGAATTTATCTATGATTTACCGATCTATATAAAAATGAATTTCTAGAATTGGAAAAATTTACCAGTAATTATAAGAATCACCGTATAAATTGAAAATAATTAAGCAAAACCTGATCATTTATCGTTCTGGGAGTGCTGATTTCCAAAATGGAAGGTTTTTCGTTTTCTGTGTAAAATGGAATTAGTCTGCTCTTTAATTCTGTGGAATTTTCCGCATGGTAATACGCAAAATCATACATTTCCGCTAGATGTCTGGCTGAAAGTTCGTGTGTGGTTTCAAAGAAATCTGTAAACTCATCGGTATCTTTATTTCCGGGTAAAATTCTGAAAATCCCTCCTCCACCATTATTTATTACTATAATTTTGAAGTTTTTTGGAACATATTTATTCCATAGTGCATTACTATCGTAGAAAAAACTGAGATCACCGGCGATCAATGTCGTAGGCAATTGGCTTCCCACTGCGGCGCCTATCGCCGTAGAAGTTGAACCATCTATTCCGCTCGTTCCGCGATTACAATATACTTTTAAAGATTTATCTACGTCAAAAAGCTGCACGTAACGCACCGTAGAACTATTGCCAAGCTGCAGCATAGAATCTGTAGGTATTTGACCTAAAACCATCTGAAATGCCTTAAAATCGCACCATTGCATCTCTTTAAGATATTCCTCATGCTTCTGATCACGATGAAGTTTTACGGTATTCCAAATATCAAAATAATCACTTTCCTGAAACTCTGTCAACGGTAAAAAGCGTTTCCAGAATGCATTTGGAGCTACTTCAAAATGCCGGTTCAGACAAAAATAAGTGTCATACGCTTTTTTAGAATCGATATGCCAATGCTGCTCCGGCTGATAGTTCCGTAAGAAAGCCTTTACTTTTTTTGAAATTACCATTCCACCAAAGGTGACCAGCAAATCGGGTTGCAATCGCTTAAAACCTTCGGTATCAAGACTTCCTATTAAATTATCGGTACGTGTAAAAAAGTTGGGATGGTGCAGGTTTGAGGTGGTTTCGGTAAAAACGAGAACGCTGGGATCATGCGCGAGAATTTCCAATAATCCCCTTTCCACAGCATCTGGTGGCAGCACGCCAACAAGCACGATTTTTTTCTTGGCAGCATTCCAGGTTTTTGCAAACGGATGCAATTCTCCGGCGCTGAGTTCTTCTTTTTTAATTTTAGGGTCAACGATTATGGGAGCAGGCTGCGCTTCCGTGGTTAAAGTATAGAGCGGTTCATAAAACGGAATATTCACGTGCACCGGTCCGTTTTGCTCGATCGCGGTATTGAGTGCTTTATTGACTTCCTGCTGATTATGCGTCGTCGTTTCTCGCTGTTTTTGTCTCAGTTTTTCGTCTGTACTCACTTCTGCCGGCACCAATTCAGAATACAAATTGGCGGAATATAAAATATGGTTTTTGTACACATCGCGCTGCCTGATGGTTTGCCCATCGCCAATGTCAATACGTTCAATCGGCCTATCTGCGGAAAGTACAACCAGAGGGATATCGCTATAAAAAGCTTCCGCGATCGCGGGATAATAATTGAGCAATGCGCTGCCCGAAGTACAGCAAAGCGCGACCGGTCGCTGCAACTGCTGGGAAAGCCCAAGTGCAAAAAAAGCGGCGCAACGTTCATCTACAATACTATAGGCTTTAATTTCCGGATGGTGACTAAAACCTATGGTCAACGGGGCGTTACGCGATCCCGGAGAAATCACCACATGATCTATGCCCTTTCTGAGACACAACGTAATTACTGCTTGCGCAAGGGGAATTGAAGAATATACCATAACGTAAAAGTACGATTTTGCCTAGCTTTTTGAAAGCACGCGCAGCATGGTTTGTGCCTTTGCCACGGTTTCTTCCCATTCTTTTTCTGGTACCGAATCACGTGTGATCCCGCCTCCCACATAAATATGTACCTGCTTTTCAACATACTGCATGCAGCGCAGGTTTACGTAAAGATTGGTTGATTTTTTGATGCTTTTGTAGGCGAGATTCTCCGTATTTCGCCGATTTCTTGAGCGGTAATTTTCCTTTTCCAAATTAAGTTCGCCCAGAAAACCGGTATAAAATTCGCGATCATAGCTTTCATTTTGCCGGATAAATGTTGCCGCGGTATCTCGTGGAAGTCCGCAAACTGCCGGCGTGGGGTGAAGCGCGGTAATTATATGCTTCAATTGCTCATTTCCGGTCAGTAGAACTCCAGAAATTACCGTTTGCAAATGCAGCACATTACCGGCTTGAATAGTTTCCCGCTCACTAACGATCAACTTTTTAATAGGTAGCGCTTCCAGGTTTTTTATAATATCATCCACCACCAACTGCTGCTCCTCAATTTCTTTATTTCCCCAGAGAATTTCTTGATTTTCATGAAAAGTCTGCGTTCCTGCCAATGCCATGGTTTTAAAACGCAGTCCGTTTACGCGTAGCAGCGTTTCGGGTGTCGCACCAAGCCACAAACCAATTCTAGGATGATAAAAAATATAGGTGAAAGCATCTGGATAAGCAATGACCAACGCTTTAAAGAGAAGCAAAGGATCTTTTGAATTGTCAGTAATTTGCTTCCGCGAAAGCACTACTTTCTGCAACGTTGATGACTTGATCTCAGCGATAGCTTTTATCACTAGCGCAATATGCTTTTGTTTTTCTTCCTCTAAAATCGCCAAATCTGGCTTAAAATCGGTTGTTTTTTCAGTAAAATCAGCTGAAAAATTATCATCAGAATTGAAGATCGCTTCCAAGGGTTTTCCGGGAATTAGGACCCGTTTTTTTCCCTTTTCAAAAGGAGCGAAGATAAAACCGCTTTCTTCAAAAGTGGTAACCTCGTGCAATTGTGCATCGTTCTGAAAAATAACGTTCACATTATTTTCTTGCGGTTTTTTATAAGCCACAAAAGGAAGTTGCATCGCATACTGCGCCTCAAGCTGCTGAAATAAATCTGTTACTGTCATCGTGATTTTTTGGGAAGCGAAAGGGTCGTTAATTTTACAAAAGAAATCAGTTCGCCGTCTTCGTTGGTAATCCGAATATCCCAAACCTGCGTCGTTCTACCTTTATGTAAAAAAGTTGCCTTGGCAAAAACATAACCGTCTACGGCGCTTTTTATATGGTTTGCGGCGATTTCTATGCCACGCACCATAACTTCGTCCGTATTCAGGAAAATATAGCTTGCCGCGCTGCCCACACTTTCGGCGAGGGCAACCGTTGCACCGCCATGTAAAACGCCATCAGGTTGATGAACTCTGGGCGTTACCGGCATTTTTGCAGTAAGATAATCCTCACCTACATCAATAAACTCTATCTCGAGGGTTTCCATTAATGTGTTCTTGCACATTTTAGCGCAAGCGGAAAGAATTTCAGTTTTAGACCTTTTTATCATACGTATATAGTTGAATAATCTCCCAAAAACGAACATTCTGCTAAACGGGAAGATTACTAAGTGTAATTCCTTAATTATATATTCTTAGCATTTCTAATCACGAAATGTTATGTTCTTATGTCACATCGAGTGCAGTCGAGATGCTTTTGTCAATCCTTTGCCTTTATTATTTCCTGAATAATGTCGAAGGACTTCCATATGACAAAACCACTTTAGACGTTTGAGCGGACATGTAATTCATTTACTTTGTAAATATACAAATCAAAACTGCCCATGCCGCTCGAAAAACAGGTTAACTATTCTGCTACAAATACCTATTCCACTCTAAATACCTACACCGAAAAAACCCGTAATATCTGGCTGGTCTGTCACGGTATTGGTTATTTAAGTTCCTATTTTATCAAATATTTTAATCATCTGGATCCAGAAACCAATTATTTAGTTGCTCCACAGGCGCCGGCAAAATATTATCAAGATAAATCCTACAAATATATAGGAGCATCCTGGTTTACACGAAAAGATCTGCAACAGGAAACTCAGAATGTCATCAATTATCTGGATGCTGTTTATCACGCGGAAATTGAATCCAAACGGAACGAAAAAACCAAATTGCTGCTATTTGGTTATTCACAGGGAGTTTCCGCCGTTTTGCGCTGGGCTGCCCATTCTAAAATAAACTGTTCTTCCCTCCTACTGCATTCTGGTGGTATTCCTGCGGAACT
>JBBPYO010000063.1:0-2339 GCA_038199845.1 Flavobacteriales bacterium | reverse complement strand
CACTGCTGAAAGTTGCGGGGTCTGTATTTGATTCTAAATGCAGATTGAGCATTCTATTTGTAAGATCTACCGCTGTAGTATCGGGTTTCACAAAAGCTTTTATGTTGAGATCACCAAGAAGGTAGGACTTATTGTCATAAACGGCGACGCCTTCGGTGATTTGCGAATTGAGCGTAAAGGAATCTGCATTGCCATTAAAATCTGCATTGAGTTTTAGAGCACTTTTTACATTCCGCGAGGTCAAACTTAGCGCCTGCAAATCTGCTCCTATTACATCTAAATTTAAATTAGCCATTACACTTGCAGTATCTAAAACCACATGCGTATTTAAAGCAGCATTCAGATTTTCATCTTTATAAGAAGATTTTATGTCGCCTTCGCCATTTTTTAAGGTTCCGTTCAACTTTAAATCTTTTATGGCGTAATCGTTAAATCCGAGACTTTCTACCGTGGCATCGAGTTGCGCGTCTAGCGTGCTCAAATCGCTGCCGCTTCCTTTGGCATTTACCTTTAACGTGAGCGCTACCAATTGATCATTTTTTAAGATTTGCCCCAGTTGGAGCGAATCTACCTGTACGTTCCCGTTGAAGGCAATGGCATCGGCAAAATCGGCGTTTGCATCCAGATTTACATTTCCCGAAGAAGTAGTTAGATTTACCAGTGCGTCTACTTGTTGTGTAGTTCCAGCAAGATCCGCGGAAAGCTGTATATTTTCCGGAACAGCAACGCCCAACGAATCCTCATTTATGAACCTTAAAAGGTCATTTTTAGCCATTTTTAGCCGAATTTTAGGGAAATCATAGCGTAAATTGTCCGGATTTGTCGCGTTGTAAAGCGTTCCATTAGCGGTAATTGAGGTGCTCTGGCCCCAATTAAGCTGAAACTTGGAGATTTTGAGGATTGACAGTTTTCCGGAAGCTTGTATTGAACCGGTTATGGGACGTTTAGCAAGTGCCTGAATATATTGATTCTTACGCAAATCGGGTTGGAAGTCGAAGGCAGTACTTACATCTAGATTCAATTGATCTATCGCAAGGGAAAGTGCACCGGTTTCTGGCTGATCTATAAATTTACCCAGGGCATCATATTGCAAACCCAGTTTCCCCTTAAGAGTATTTTTTCCGAAGATCAAATTCAGATCGTTCACATCAAGTTCTTGATCATCCGCATTCAATTTAAAACCCAATTGATCCAACTGCAAACCGGAAGCTTCGGCAAATGCTAATTTCTTTAAGTTTAGGGACGCTTTTTGTTCCGCGTAAGCGATATCCTGTGCTTGCAGTGTAAAATTTGAAATTTGAATTGCATCTGCGTTTAATTTATCTGGGGACAGTTTGGCACCATTTACGAAATAAGAAATCGCATTTCCTTCAAAATCAATATCGCCCACTTTAATATTAAAATCAGGCCAAATAAAGTCCGTTTTTGTGCTATCTGAGGCGTTTTTTGACAAAGTATCAGCGGGATTTACGGTACGTTCAATCTTAAAACTAGAATTTTTTAGGGAAATGGCATCCACTTCAATCTGGTTTTCGGCGAGATTTGCCGTTGGTAGCTCAAGCTTGAAGTCATTGATCAGTGCATTGGCGACCATTCCATCAGGCACAGATTCATAATTTACATTTACGCTGCTCAATTCTAAATCAGAAATAGAAATACTTGGCAATGGCGCGTCAGACGGCGGAGTTTCAGGTTGGATTTTTTTCAAGGTATAGTTTGCCCTGGTATTTGCAAGGTGCGCATTACCTATGGCAAAACGCATGTTTTCAAGATCTGTTTCTTCCATTTCGAGACTCAAGCTTCCCAGATCAAGAGCTGCCTGCATACCCGCCACGGCGTCGTCGTAGTTTACTTTAATATCTGAAAGGTCAAAACTGCCAAGCGTAAGTGCGACGCTACTAGTGTCTGAAGGAGTTGTGGCCGTGGTATCTGGCGTAACAAATGCATCTATAAGAAATTGATAATTGAAGCCTACAAGAGAATCTGTGCGGTAGACATTCGCACGCACGCCAGACCACTCCAGATTATCAACGCCGATCCCGCCGCCGGTTATAATAGGCCAGATGGGAACGTCAACCTCCAGATGTTTAGAATAGACAAGCGTATCTCCTTTTTTATCTTCCAGATAAAGTCCGTCAAGGAGAATATCACCAGAAAAGGTGATAAAGAGTTTTTGCACTTGCACTTCGGTACCCGTTTTATCAGACACATAGGCAACCGCTTTACTTGTAATAATATTTTGACCCCAAGGACTACGGACAAAAAGTACTAATAAAAGTATCAAAATGAACAGAACCCCAAGGATTTTACCGAGGATTTTGGCGATTTTAATGAAGATT
>JBBPYO010000062.1:0-3586 GCA_038199845.1 Flavobacteriales bacterium | reverse complement strand
GGAAAGTAATAAAGATGCTGCATTTGTTGAAAAACTGGCAAAAAAGCTCCAAAATCGGGTTATTATTCAAGATTTTGACACTTTGGCCTTTGCCGAAGATCATAAAATTTCTACGCAAATGGCCGCCCGCGAGTTGCGCTATCAGTGGTTTGAAGAACTTCGAAAAGAACAAAATGCCAATTTTGTTCTTACTGCGCACCACGCCAATGATGTGCTGGAAACTTTTTTGATCAACTTGAGCCGCGGCAGCGGTATTGACGGTTTACAGGGAATTCCGGAGCAAAACGGATCGATTTTAAGGCCATTATTGCCGTTTTCTCGTCAAGAAATTGCCGATTATATTATAAAAAATGGCTTAGAGTGGCGTGAAGATGATAGTAACAGTTCAGATAAATATTTACGTAATCATTTACGGCATCACGCCATTCCAGCACTTCTGGAAGCGTCGCCAAATTTGCTCAATACATTTTCAACTTCGCTGCGGCATTTGCAATCCACAAGCGCGCTGGTGGAAGATTACATTGCATTCATTTATCCAAAAATCGTAACCCAGACTTTTGACGGTTACCGGTTGAATATCGATCAACTTAAAGAATTGCCCAACACAAACGCGGTAGTTTACGAACTGCTTAAGGATTTCGGTTTTACCGCTTGGGAAGATATTTACGGGTTGTTGGACGCGCAATCTGGTAAAGTTGTGCTTTCTGCCAAACACAGATTGATAAAGGATAGGGATTTTCTTCTTTTGGTGAAAGCCGAAAATAGTTCCAAGGAATCAATCAATTTGAATGCAGAAGATAAAATAGTCGAATTTGACGAGATACAAATAACCATAGAAACGGTCGAAAAAACAGCTGATTTAGGGTCAAAATCGGCTGTTTTTGAAGCCGAAATGCTCGATTTCCCACTAACTATTCGCAATTGGCAAGAAGGTGATTATTTTTATCCATTTGGGATGCAGGGTAAAAAGAAACTCAGCAAATATTTTAAGGATGAAAAATTCTCTATTTTAGACAAGGAAAAAATAAAAGTGCTTTGCAATGGCAACGAGATCATCTGGATCATTGGTCATCGCAGTGACGAGCGTTATCGGATTCAGGAAGGGGCGAAGAAATTGATGAGGTTTACGGTGAGTGAGGCGTGATTTTGTTTTAAAACTAACGTCATGCTGTCCCAAAAACTATCGGGGGATTGTTTCAGCACCGCATCAAGATGAGCAACGATAATATAATCCTAAGTCCCGACAGCTTCTGAACGGGATTATCAAACGTCGCTCAAAAGCATTAAATTTGATTAAAAGAAAATAGAAATGAGTGTACAAACAGTTTCGATAGATTTTCCAAGTGATATTCTTTTGGCTCTAAATGAGTCAGAAAGCGATTTGAAAAAGCGGATTCAGCTTGTATTGGCAATTCAGCTTTACACAACACAAAAGTTGACCATTGGTAAGGCAGCTCAACTTTCAGGAATGTCAAGGCTTGAATTTGAAAAGGAGCTCTCTAGAAATAAGATTTCAATCTCAAACTTGACCGAGGTGGATGTTATGAATGATATAGAGAAATTGAAATAATGAAAAATGGGATTGTAATTGCAGACGCAGGGCCTATTTTCTCATTAGCCATCATTGATAAATTAGAACTTTTAGACAGACTGTTTGAGGATATTAGGATACCGCGGGCGGTTTGGGAAGAAATTACGTTGAATAAAAATACTGGATTCTATAAAGTTATCGAAGAATATTTTGAGTCAAAAGTTACACCTATTATGGGATTCAACGAGCTTACATTTACCATGGATTATGGAGAATCTGAAGCTGTGATCTTATATAAAGAACTCAAAGCTAACTTTCTGCTCATCGACGACAAAAAGGCGAGGAATATTGCGGAAAACTTTAATATAACATGCATCGGAACACTTGGTATTTTATCTTCGGCAAAAAGTAAGGGAATTATAAAAGATTTAAAACCATTATTTGAAACTTTCCTAAAAAGCGAACGCTATTATTCTATAAAACTATTGAATTCTTTACTTGAAAAGCACGAAGAGCAAAAAATAGAAATTTAAATTATAAATGGTTTTTTTTGCGGAGAGGAAAGCAAAATTTGATCTTTACGATCACCTCGTAAACTTGTTTATTATGAAAAGGGCACTTCCAATTTTTTGATTGTTAAAATGCCGATATCAAGTCAATAAACGGATTTAAGGAAAAGTTGAGCAGTTGGGCGATTCGTTAAACACAAAAACAAGTAATTGAAACTTTCGTCATGCTGAACACGTTTCAGCATCTCATTATAGAGCATCAAGTTAATGCGATCCTGAAATAAATTCAGGATGACGTTATCTTATTAAAACAAATTTAAAAACAAACTATGAAAAAGATTACCCAACTATTCACGTTGTTTTTCCTCTTTACGGGAATTTCAATGTTCGCTCAAGATCTGGAATACGTAAAAGCGCACTACGATAAAAAGGAAGTAATGATTGAAATGCGTGACGGTATCAAGCTGAGCACCACAATTTATTCACCAAAGGACAAAGCGCAACAATATCCCATTCTTATGATGCGCACGCCCTACAGCAGCCAACCCTATGGCGAAAACGCGTTTAAAAACCGCATTGGGCCCAACGAGTTTATGGTGAAGGAAGGTAATATTTTTGTTCAGCAAGATGTGCGTGGCCGCTGGAACAGTGAAGGCGTTTACGACAATATGCGTCCCTTTATTCCCAATAAAAAAGGCAAACAGACCGATGAGGCCAGCGATACCTACGACACCATAGAATGGTTGATCAATAATGTGGAAAACACCAATAAGAATGTTGGGATTTGGGGTATTTCCTATCCCGGTTTTTATGCTACGTATGCATTATTGAGTGAACATCCCGCGCTAAAAGCGGTTTCTCCGCAGGCTTGTATTTCTGATTTCTTTTTTGACGATTTTCATCATAATGGGGCGTATCTGCTGAGTTATTGGCGTGCTACTGCGCTTTTCGGGTATATGAAAGACAAGCCGACAAAAGAAGCTTGGTATCAAATGCCAGAGCTTGGCACCGAAGACCAATATCAGTTTTTCCTAGAACATACGCCGCTTACAACGCTAGACAGTTTTTATAAAGAAGACAACGTGTTTTGGCAACAACTTAAAGACCACTCCAGCTATGATGATTTTTGGCAAAAACGCAATATCCTTCCACATTTAAAAGATATCAAACCGGCGGTGATGATCGTGGGCGGCTTTTTCGATGCCGAAGATTTGTACGGTCCTTTTCAGACCTATAAGCAGATTGAAAAAACCAGCAAAAATTACAACACTATCGTTTACGGACCGTGGAGTCATGGTGACTGGGCGCGCAATGATGTACGCCAGGCAATTGGAAATGTATATTTTGGCGATAATATCTCACGTGATTTTCAGCAGAATGTGGAAACCAAGTTTTTCAATCATTTTTTGAAGGATGATGGAAAAGGCGAACTTGATCTTCCTGAAGCGAATATGTATGATACTGGTTCCAATACTTGGGACAGTTTTACCGAATGGCCAGCCAAAGCAGCGACGCAAAAGACAATTTATCTGGGCGAAAACCAAGT
>JBBPYO010000061.1:0-2764 GCA_038199845.1 Flavobacteriales bacterium | reverse complement strand
CAATGATATCTGGAACCAGGTAAAATGGTGGACGGATTTCTATAGTTCATTTATAGGCGCCAAAAGCAATACAGCTCTTTACGACTCTTGGACGCCTCAGAATTTAAATGCTTCTACGCCCATACAACAGACCACAGGATCTTTTAGTCTTGCTGATGTGCCCAACTCTTATTTTGTGGAAAATGGTTCCTACCTGCGCGCTAAACAAATACAGCTTGGATATTCATTGCCCGCTAATATGCTAGAAAAGATGAGTATTTCAAAACTGCGGGTTTATGCCCAGATGGCCAATGCTTTTACCATTACTGGTTACTCTGGTGTTGATCCAGAAATCGCTGGTGGTGGCTCAACAAATACAGGTATTGATGAAGGTGCATATCCTAATCAAAAGCAATTGATTTTAGGCGTCAATGTTGCATTTTAATCGTATTCTAGATAAAAAAATAAACTTAAAAGTTATGAAAATTATAAAACAACTAAGTAGCGTCTGCCTTCCACTCTTGGGAATGCTCGTCCTGGGTTCTTGCGCAGATAATTTTATAGAACAACCTGCACTCGGTGCGCTGGATGATCAAGTGGTCACCACTGCGGATGGTGCGCAAAAGCTGCTTATAGGCGCTTACGGCGCATTGGATGGGCAGGGCGATGGTGGCAGTGCTCTGGGTGGTGGTAGCCCTTGGGAAGCTGCGCCAGATAACTGGGTGTATGGTACCGTGGCCGGTGGTGAGGCCAGTAAAGGGAGTTTTGGCGGTGATCAGCCCGCGATAGACCAGATCGTTAAATTTATCTCTAACCCGGCAAATGGTTTTTACAATACCAAATGGAAAGCGCTTTATGAAGGGGTGGTACGTTGCAACAATACCTTGAGGATTCTTGGCAATGTTGAGGAGATTGCTGATGCGGAAAGGCTCAGTATTGAGGCTCAGGCCCGTTTTTTAAGAGGGCATTACTATTTTGAACTTAAGAAAATGTGGAATATGGTGCCCTACATTGATGAAACCACGGAAGATGCCAACCAGCCCAATGATGCGGATATCTGGCCTCTTATCGAGGCGGATTTTCAGTTTGCCTATGATAATTTATCTCCAACACAATCAGACTTTGCCCGTGCTAATAAATGGGCTGCCGGTGCTTATCTGGGGAAAACTTTTTTATACCAGAAAAAATTTGCAGAAGCTCGGGAAATTTTTAATACTGTAATTACCTCAGGTGTGAATTCTGGAGGAGCTTCATATGATCTAACCACTTTCTTCAAAGACAATTTTGATGCCGCTACCGAAAATAATTCTGAAACTGTTTTTGATATTCAGATGGTCGCTAATGATGGTACGTCTACAATAGCCAATTCGAACTCTGGAGGGAGATTGAATTTCCCTTATAACAGTCCATTTAGGTGTTGTGGTTTTTACCAACCATCCCAAGATCTAATGAACTCATATCGAACTGATGAAAGTACTGGTTTACCTTACTTAAACAATTATAATGCTGATCCAGTAAAAAGTGATTTTGGGGTAGGCGCTGATGATTCCTTTACTCCTTATACGGGTTCACTTGATCCAAGAGCAGACTGGACGATAGGTAGAAGAGGTGTTCCTTACCACGACTGGGGCAATCACCCAGGTATAGCCTGGATACGAGAACAAAGTTATGGTGGCCCTTATGCCCCCAAGAAAACTATCTATCGTCAGGCAACTCAAGATCTTTATGCAGATCAAAGTTCATGGGCTCCCGGCACCGCTATAAATGTGCATGTTATACGGTTTGCTGATGTTTTACTCATGGGAGCTGAGGCGGAAGCACAAACTGGTAACCTAAATACTGCTCTGGAATACGTGAACCGAGTTCGTAATCGAGCTGCAAATAAAGATGGATTCCTCAAAAAGTATATTGACAACGCCGATCCTTTAGCTGGTTTTACAGATCAAGATGCAGCCAATTATAATATAGAACCTTACACAGCTTCGCAATTTGCTTCACAGGAAAGTGCGTTGGAAGCAATCTATTTTGAACGTAAGCTTGAGCTAGCTATGGAAGGGCACCGTTTCTTTGACCTAGTACGCTGGGGCACTGCAGAAAAGACGCTTAATGCCTATTTTGATTACCAAGGCAAAATAACCACTGATGTGCGCGGAGGTAAATTTATCTCGGGCAAGAATGACTATTATCCCATTCCACAGGCACAGATCGACTTAAGTATAGGAGGAGATGGAACACCCGTTTTGACCCAAAATCCAGGGTATTAACCCAGATGATTAAATTTTAGAACTTAAGATTTTTCAACTAAAGTATAGCTTTCTTTAAAGTCCATCAAACATTTGTTTGATGGACTTTTTTATTGTTGTATTACGAATGATTTTCAGAATCGAAGAATGTTAATAAAATTTGATTCAGAAAATCTGGCATGTAGGATTATTATCAAAAACGCAGGTCACTCTAGAGGTTGTGATTTGAAGAATTATCTGTAATATGATAGGAAAGCTATCGAATAATTTGTATTAATGAAGGTGACCACTAAGATTCAGATTTTACTGAAAAAAATTGTCTAAAATTATGGATTTGAAGATAATTAAACCAAACCAGTGCTTTTTGATGGTAGAATTGATCCTCAGGAATAATTTAACTATGAGCTCAAAGAAGGTTTCAAGGCTTCCGTTTATCTTAAAATTTTAAATGATACACTTTAAACATACCAATTCAGCACCTTAAAAGAAGAATAGAGATCAAAAAGCAGCGCAAAACGACTTTTTTGTCATAATCCTCTATT
>JBBPYO010000060.1:0-4121 GCA_038199845.1 Flavobacteriales bacterium | reverse complement strand
TAACATCAATGAGTAATCCCGGGTTTTCGCTTAACGTATATCCGCGGCCCTGCAAAATACTATCGGTAGCCTTTATCAAGCGGCTGAGGTCAAGCTGGTTTAAACCCGATTGCATTTCTGCAATATAATTATAAGTTTTAAAAATATCAAAATCAGCTTGCTCATCGTAATCATATTCCACGTTCATACTTCCGCAGGAAGTCAAACTCAGTACAATCAGAAGTAAAAAACTATTTTTCATTACTCTTTTTGAGGAATATAACGAAAAAATGAGGAATTTAGTTTTCTGTAAATGTTTTAGTTTTTAGTATTATCGAGTATAGAAAATACCGTGATAAAGTGAATTTGCGTCAATCTGAACTTGTTTCAGGTTTTTGTCATGGTAAGGATTGGCCTGTGCGCTGCTGAAATAAATTCAGCATGACGGATTTCTCGTGTTTATCATACCTTTAGGAAATATTCGGCTTTTTCTGTAAAAAATCGGTCTATTTAACCGATTTTCTCGACTTCTTTATTCAGCATCTGCCAGAGTTTATCCTTTAATTCCGTAAGTCCTTTTTGCGCTACCGAAGAAATGAAAAGATAGGGAATGGGCAAATTCGCATTCAATTCTTCTGCAAGTTCGGCTTTTAGTTCTTCATCCAGCATATCGCTTTTAGTAATAGCGATAAGTCGGTCTTTGTCAAGCAGTTCAGGATTGTATTTTTCGAGTTCGTTGAGTAGAATATAGTATTGCGCGCTAATATCATCCGCATCTGCCGGAATCATAAATAAGAGCGTAGAATTACGTTCAATATGGCGCAAAAATCGGTGTCCCAGTCCTTTCCCTTCTGCAGCGCCCTCAATTATTCCGGGAATATCTGCAACCACAAAAGTTTTAAAATCACGGTATTCCACAATGCCCAGATTGGGCTTTAAAGTAGTAAACTCATAATTTGCAATTTTCGGCTTTGCCGCAGTAATGACGGACAGCAAAGTGGATTTGCCCGCGTTTGGAAAGCCTACCAAACCAACATCAGCCAGTATTTTCAGCTCAATCGTAACATCTACCTCATTACCAGCGATCCCTGGCTGCGCATAACGCGGCGTCTGGTTTGTAGAGGTTTTAAAATGCGAATTTCCACGACCGCCCATTCCGCCTTGTGCGATGATATATTCTTCTCCTACTTCGGTAAGTTCTTTGAGAATCTCCTGCGTTTCACTATCGCGAATTACCGTACCCAGCGGCACACCTACATAAGAATCTTCACCCTCTGCGCCAGAACTATTCTGTTTGCTCCCGTTCGAACCATGTTCTGCCCGCATATGACGTTTGAACTTGAGGTGCAACAGTGTCCATAAATTAGGATCTGCCCGCGCAATAATATGACCGCCACGACCGCCGTCACCGCCATCTGGACCACCTTTAGTCACAAATTTCTCACGGCGCAAATGCGCTGATCCCGCACCACCATTACCAGAGGTGACGTGCATTTTTACATAATCTACAAAATTGCCTTCGGTCATTTAAAATGTATTTTCTCTAATTAATTATCGTGTTCTATGATAAAGGAATTTTTCTAAAGCCCTTCTATCACAGTTTTTAGCCGAGACGTGATTTCAGCTACTTCACCTTCTCCATTAACGCCGAAATACTTGTCCTTTTTTTGATAATAACCCTTTAAAATAGCGGTTTCTTTGTAATAAATGGCAATACGGTTAGCGATTACAGCTTCATCTGCATCGTCTTTACGGCCAGAAGTTTTACCGCGTTCAAGAAGTCTCAAAATGAGAATTTTATCTTCTACCTCAAGGGCGATCATGGCCGCAACCTCGGTATTTTTACTTGCTAAAAGTTGGTCAAGCGCTTCAGCCTGCGCGGTTGTGCGCGGAAAACCGTCAAAGATAAAACCATTTACGCCCGCATTTTTTTCCACTTCAGCATTCAGCATTTTAATGGTAACTTCATCGGGAACGAGTTGGCCTTTATCCATATATGATTTTGCCAAGGTGCCCAGTTCGGTTTCATTCTTAATATTATAACGAAACACATCTCCGGTGGAAATATGTACGAGATTGAATTTTTTCTTTAATATTTCGGCTTGTGTCCCTTTACCGGCGCCGGGAGGGCCAAACAATACCAGATTCGTCATCAGTCGGTTTTTTTAAGTTTATAAATTGCATTGAGATTACGCCCTAAACCGTTATAGTCTAACCCATAACCCACGATAAAATCATTGGGGATCGTAAGTCCGGGATAGTGTATTTTATATTCTTTTGTATAAGCTTCGGGCTTGAAAAACAAAGTTGCAACACGATAATTTGCTATTCCGCCACCAGCGATCATAGTGATCAATTTTTCAAGCGTGTTACCGCTGTCAACAATATCTTCAACAATAATAATCTCCTGGTCTTCCAGGTCAAAATCAAGCGCAATATGCGTTATGACCTCCCCCGTACTTTCGGTGCCGTCATACGAACTCATTTTCACAAATTCTACCCGACAATCACCTTGAAATTTGCTGATTAGAGCTGACGCAAATCGAAAAGCACCATTGAGAACAACCACAAAAACGGGTGTTTTACCGGTATAATCGGTATTGATTTTAACGGCCACTTGTTCAATGGCTTCGGTTATGGCGTTCGCCGAAATAGATTCTTCAAATGAAAGGTCATTTAATCGTATCATAATCAGTAAGCGTTGGGTTTTGGCGAAGATACACAAATATTGCTTTGCGGAAATACGATACATCGCTTTTCAGTATGCAAAACCCTTCAATTTCAAGCGAAACCAGTACCTTTACGGAATATTTAAAAATGGCCGAAAAAGGCCTATTTTTAGCGAAAAATCGGCTTAAATGACACAATATTTTTCAACGGATTTTAAATTGGGCATTCTTGGCGGCGGCCAGTTGGGTAAAATGCTGCTTCAGGAAACACGCAAGTTCGATATTCAGACCTACGTTCTAGATCCCAGTGAAGAAGCGCCTTCCCGCTTTGCTTGTAATCATTTTGAACAGGGTAGTTTACAGGATTTTGATACCGTTTACTCCTTCGGGCAACACGTGGACGTACTCACTTTTGAGATCGAAACCATTAATGTAGAAGCGCTTGAAAAATTGGAATCTGAAGGCGTAAAAGTATATCCCAGTCCGCAGACGTTACGGATAATTCAAGATAAGGGAATACAGAAAAATTTCTATGCTGAAAAAGGGATTCCAACTTCGCCATTTTCGGTATATAATGACCTAAAAACGCTTAAAAACGATCTAAAAACGGGTAAAATCAGCCTTCCTTTTGTGTGGAAAAGCACGCAGGGTGGCTATGATGGAAAAGGGGTGAAAATCGTTAAAAATGAAAACGATCTCGACCAATTACCAGACACCGCTTGTCTGGCCGAAAATATCATCCCATTTAAAAACGAGCTTGCAGTAATCGTAGTGCGCAATCCTGACGGCGCGGTAAAAACCTACCCCGTAGTGGAAATGGAATTTCATCCCGAAGCCAATCAAGTAGAATATGTGATCTGCCCCGCACGAATTTCTGACGAAGTCGCTGAAAAAGCACGGAAGGTTGCTCAAAAGGTTTCCGAAGCTTTTGAACATGTGGGGCTGCTGGCGGTAGAACTTTTCCAAACCGAAGATGATGAAATTTTAGTGAATGAAGTCGCTCCGAGACCACATAACAGTGGCCATTATAGTATTGAGGGCAGTTTTACCAGTCAGTTTGAAAACCATTTGCGCGCTATACTTAATTTACCTCTGGGAAATACTGAAAGTAAAGTGGGCGCGGTGATGGTCAATCTTGTGGGTGCAAAAAATCACGAAGGCCCGGTAAACTATAAAAACATCGCCGATATTTTAGAAATGGACGGTGTGACCCCACATATTTACGGTAAGAAACTCACGCGTCCCTTTCGAAAAATGGGACATGTAACCATTGTAAATAAAGATCTAGGCGAAGCCCGAAAGATCGCGGAGCAGGTGAAGGAGACGATTAAAGTGGTTTCCCCCTAGCCCCCGAAGGGGGAACTTTTACTCGGACTTTTAAGCTGTGATTTTGAAGCTTTAACGCCTAAAGCTAATTATTATCAAAAGTTAAAAATTGTAACAAGTAAACCGCTCCGTTAAGAGCTCACCCTT
>JBBPYO010000059.1:0-6627 GCA_038199845.1 Flavobacteriales bacterium | reverse complement strand
TTATGATTTTCTAAATTGTTTTTTTTTCCTTGAGATTAAAACGAATCCCTTTCTATTTACGCTATAAAAGACCGCATTAAATATCAGTAGATTATAAGCTTACTTAAATTTATCAAAAGCTTGATAAAACAGTTTGCAAATCTTAAAAATTCTTTCTTTATCCCGAACCCATTAAACCGTATATTTGCGCCAAAACAACCAAACTACACATGCAATTTAATCGTATTCTTTTAAAATTATCTGGCGAAGCCCTAATGGGCAATAGACAATATGGAATTGATCCTGAACGGCTAGCAGCTTACGCCGATGAGATTAAAAAAGTAGTTGACAAGGATATTCAAATAGCCATTGTGATAGGCGGCGGCAATATTTTTAGAGGTGTAGCCGGCGCAAGTACCGGGATGGACCGTGTGCAAGGTGATCACATGGGCATGCTGGCAACGGTGATAAATGGGCTTGCTTTGCAGAGCGCTTTAGAAGATGCAGGGATACAGACCCGCTTGCAGAGTGCCATTAGGATTGACGAAGTAGCCGAGCCATTTATACGTCGCCGCGCCATAAGACATTTAGAAAAAAACCGCGTAGTGATTTTTGGTGGTGGTACTGGGAATCCGTATTTTACGACAGATTCTGCTGCAGTTTTACGTGCCATTGAGATTAATGCAGACGTCATCTTAAAGGGTACGCGCGTAGATGGTATTTACACCAGCGATCCAGAAAAAGACAAAGATGCTGTAAAATTTGACTTTATTACTTTTGAAGACGTAATTCACAAAGGCCTTAAAGTTATGGATACCACTGCTTTTACACTTAGCCAAGAAAATAGTTTGCCAATTATCGTTTTTGATATGAATAAAACCGGGAACCTGCTCAAGGTAGTTTCTGGCGAAAACGTGGGTACTACCGTTAATTTATAATTTATACATTTAACTAAATTTACACCCGTTAGGGCCAAATTTTTTGTGTTATGAATGAAGATATTCAGTTTATTTTAGACAATACCGTTGAGATGATGGATAATGCCCTCGTCCATCTTAAAAAAGAATTAGCCAATATACGCGCCGGTAAAGCAAGCCCTGCGATGGTAAGTAGTGTTATGGTAGATTATTATGGTAGCATGACACCGCTTGCCCAAATTGCAAACATAAATACCCCAGATGGGAGAACGCTCTCCATACAGCCCTGGGAAAAGGCAATGATTCGTGAAATCGAAAAGGCTATAATGAATTCCAATTTAGGCTTCAATCCCATGAACAATGGGGAAAGTGTAATTATCAACGTGCCACCGCTTACTGAAGAGCGCCGCAAGGATTTAGTGAAACAAGCGAAATCGGAAACGGAAGATGCTAAAATAGGTGTTAGAAATGACCGTAAAAACGCCAATAATGAGATTAAAAAGCTAGAAAAAGATGGTGTAGCTGAAGATTTATGTAAAAACGCGGAAATCGATATTCAAGAACTTACCGATAAATACATTCAAAAAATAGATGAAATACATTTTGCCAAAGAAAAAGAAATTCTTACGGTATAATGCGTTAAACAATAGCTAAGAGCGACCTACAGGTCGCTTTTTTTTTGGTACTTTAACCACTCATTTCCGAAGCATTACTCTGTGATACACAAGCTACTTTTACTATTGATTTTAGCGCCTTATCTTGTTTCAGCCCAGCAAGATCCAGACATCAATGTGCTCATGCAAAGAGCCATAAACCGCAGCTCCGCAAACAATCCGCAAGAGGCCTTACCGCAGTTTGCATATGACTCCTATGAGAAGAGCATTATCACAGATTCACTGACCAATCTTGATGACAGTCCGCACTCCTTCTTTTCAGAAATGGTTTCCAGAAATGAATTTGTAAAACGTACAGGGTTTTTAGAGCGCGTAGAAGGCTTTCGTATGGCCGGTTTTGACGAGCCGCGTTATGAGATACTGGCTACCACAATAGAGTCCCGATCTTTTTATGATGAAGATTTCGTCATTTTCAATAATCGCTATGCCGGTCCATTTTCAAAAAAAGGCTTAAAACACTACAACTACACGTTTCTGGGCGATACCGTCGTAAATGACAGGCCAAGTTATAAAGTAGGACTTGCTCCTAAAAAACCAGATGCCGTTCCCGGTCTTGTAGGTGTTTTATGGCTTGATCAGCAATCGCTCGCACTTCAAAGGGCAAGCATTAATCTGGATGATGCCATTGTGGTTAGAATGGTTCAAGAAAACATCTACTTACCAGATCAGGGCATCTATATGCCGCAAACTAACAAACTTTATCTGGAAAAAGGAAAAACGGACAAAAGACTATCTTTTTTTAAAGGTAAAATTCAAGTGGGAACAATAGAAAGAGATCCCGTACGCGATGCCATTGAAGGAAAATACCTAATCTCATCGCAAGTAAACTCCAACTTTTCATTTTCCCCATCCATTAGTATACAGCGACCCGGTCTTGCCATTCAGGTGGAGGAAGATGCCTCGCAGAAACCAGATTCTTTTTGGGCAGAGTATCGCCCAGAGACGCTCTCACAAAATGAGCTCAATAGTTTTGGTTTTTTAAAGGGTATCGTATCAAAAGAAAATATCGAAAATCGGCTTAGAGTGATCGATAATTTTAGTGTGGGATATTACGCGGTAAATTTTTTCAATTTTGATCTTACCTATCCTATAAAATATAATAATTACGAAGGCTTACGATTGGGTATGGGCGGAGTAACTAATTCCCAGTTTTCAAATCGGTTTCGCCTAGAGGGTTACGTAGCCTATGGTTTTAAGGATAAAGCGTTTAAATATGGCGTGGGCGGCGGGGTATTACTGGACGAATATCACGGTGCCTGGTTGAGTCTTACTTATAATGATGACCTACAGGAAGTGGGCAGCTACAGTTATCTTACTGATCGTAGGGTTTATTCCCTTTTTGAGCCCCGTCTGGTTAATATAAGCCAATATTATGATCATAAAACCATTAGGATCAATCAAGAATACCGGATAACGCCAAAAGTTCTATCTGAACTGCAACTGGCGAATATTAATATAACCCAGATTATTCCTTATACTTTTTTAAATGACGGAAAAAACTACAGGGATTATATTTTAAGCGAAGCCTCCTTTGGCGTACGCTGGACTCCTTTTAGCAAATACATGCACACCAAAGCTGGCACGACTGAAATTTACGATGGTTATCCTATTGTTACCGCTCAAGTGACCCAAGGGATCAAAGGGGTTTTACAAAGTGATTTTAGCTATACCAAGATTGCCAGTAAATTATTTTATCAAATAGACCGCCTTAATAAATCTACCACGCAATTTCTGGTGGAGGGTAAATTAGCCTACGGTGATATTCCCCTTACTCAACTTTACCATGCCTTTCCCAACTCTCCCAATAAAGAAAGTGTATTACAACGCTTTTCAGTGGCTGGGATCAACAGTTTTGAGACCATGTATTTTGGCGAGTTCTATTCAGACCGGCTCGCTACAGTAGAGATCAAGCATCGCCTTAGACCTTTTGATCTTGGAAAAAAATTCAAACCAGAAATGGTATTTATTACCCGTTACGCCATAGGCGATGTGCGCAATCCTGAAAATCACCTCAATGTACAGTTCAGTTCGCTAAAACATGGATATTCTGAAAGTGGGTTTGAGATTAATAAAATCCTTTTCGGTTTTGGCACCAGCCTCACCTATAGATATGGAGCTTATCACCTTCCCAATTTTCAGGACAATATCGCCTTAAAATTTACATTCAACCTTTCCCTTTAAATTTCAGTTCTTTATACGTTAAAAAACGGCTCAAACAAGTAACTTTGCTGCCGCTAATTTTTTGAGATGAAAAAGTTTTTGACCTTTAGTTTTTGGGACGCCGTGGCCCGTATTATTTTACGGAATCGGTTGGTTATTTTGATTTTAATACTGGGAGTGACCATATTTCTAGCAACTAAGTGGAAAGATATGCGCTTCAGTTATACAGAAGCAAACCTCCTTCCCGAAAATCATCCCGTTAATCAAGAATATCAGCATTTTCTGGATAAATTTGGCGAAGAGGGCAACCTCATCGTTTTGGGAATTCAGGATTCCTCTTTTTTTACTCCAGATGTACTCAACCGATGGAATGCACTTTCAGACAGTTTAAACCACTATGATGAAGTTGCGCTCTCCGTTTCCCTTCAGGATTTAAAACTTTTAAAAAAGAAAGATAATCCCAAACGTTTTGAATTTGACCCTTTTATTAGTAAAAAGGTGACCTCAACCACCGAGGCAGAACGGTATAAAAAACAGCTTTTTGATAGTTTGCCATTTTACGAAGGCCTCATCTACAATAAGAAATCTGGCGCGGTACGCAGTGCCATTTACCTTAAAAAAGATATTGTAAATACGCCTGCGCGAAAGACATTCATTCTAGATCACCTCATCCCTTTAATAGAAAATTTTGAAACCGCTACGGGAGTAAACGTTAGGGCGAGTGGTATGCCTTATATTCGCACGCTTAACAGTAAGAATATTATAGATGAAATAGGGATCTTTGTAGGTGGCGCGCTCCTTGTGACCTCGTTGATCTTCTTTTTCTTTTTTCGATCTTACCGGGCAACCTTGATCGCCATGCTTACCGTAATGATCGGTGTGATGTGGGCTTTTGGATTCTTAGGGCTTTTAGGTTATGAAATTACCGTGCTCACTGCACTAATCCCACCGCTCATTATTGTGATAGGCATTCCCAACTGCATTTTCCTCATCAATAAATACCAGCAGGAATATAAGAAACACGGTAATCAGGTCAAAGCGTTGCAGCGCGTAATCACTAAGGTGGGCAACGCCACCTTAATGACAAATGTCACTACCGCTTCAGGTTTTGCGACATTTATATTTACTAAAAGTTCGCTGCTGAAGGAATTCGGTGTTGTTGCTTCCATAAATATTATGGCGATTTTTCTATTGAGTCTACTCATTATTCCCATAATGTATAGTTATATGACACCGCCAAAGGAGCGTCATCTCAAACACTTGGGTAAATCGTGGATAGAAAGCTTTGTCAACTGGATGGAAAACATGGTGCGCAACCGCCGCATAACAATTTATGTCGTGTCTCTAGTACTGCTTGTTGTAAGCATGATAGGTATGTCACAGATTCGTGTTTCTGGGAGTTTACTGGAAGATATGCCACAAAACACCACATTTTATGGAGACATTAAGTTCTTTGAAAACCAGTTTGAAGGAATTATGCCTTTGGAGATATTGATAGATACCAAAAGACCAAAAGGCGTGCTCAAGTTACCCACTCTTAAACGCATGGATGAACTGAGCCAGACCATTTCTGAAATCCCTGAACTTTCTAAACCAATATCAATAGTAAATTTGGTAAAATATAGCAAACAGGCTTTCTATAACGGTTCGCCAAAATATTACCAGATTCCCACGTCCAACGAGCGTAACTTTATCTTGCCTTACGCAAGCAGTTTTGGCGATAAAGCCGGACTTATGGATAGTTATGTGGACAGTACTGGTCAGTATGCCCGAATGACCACTTTTATGCAAGATATAGGTACAGATCGAATGGAGAAGGTAGAAAATAACCTGAACACCAAGATTAATGCCCTTTTTCCCAAAGAAAACTACAATGTCACCCTAACCGGAAAAGCCCTGGTTTTTCAAAAAGGTACAGATTATCTAGTTACAAACTTAATGATCAGCCTTTCTCTCGCCATCCTGCTAATCGCACTTTTTATGGCTTGGATGTTCCGATCCTTTAAGATGATTTTGATCTCATTGATCCCCAATTTATTGCCACTTGTAATTACCGCCGGACTTATGGGCTTTCTTGGTGTTCCTATTAAACCTTCAACTATCTTGGTTTTTAGTATTGCATTCGGGATTTCAGTGGATGATACCATTCACTTTTTGGCCAAATATCGCCAGGAATTGAAGAGAACGGGTTGGAAAATAAAAACATCGGTCTACGCTTCTGTACGCGAAACGGGATTAAGCATGTTCTACACCTCAATTGTGCTATTTTTTGGTTTTTCAGTCTTTATGGTAAGTAGTTTTGGCGGGACAATTGCTATGGGTGGTTTAGTTTCGGCCACATTAATGTTTGCCATGTTTGCAAACCTACTTTTACTACCTTCATTATTACTTTCGCTGGAGCGAAATATAGCTAATAAGAAAGAGTTCAAAGAACCTAGCATAGATATTATTGACCCTGATAGCGATGAGGAAAAAATCATTGACTAAGGTTGAAGATGAATGATACATGTTGAGTGTCTTTACCTGATAGGTGTCACTAAGTTACGAGCGATCTCTGTTAATTATTGATATATTCTCCAATAGAAATTATCACTTTTTTGAGTTAAAAATGCCCCTAAAATCTCGATTTTAGGGGCATTTTTTCGGTTTTTAAAGCGTTTTTTTATCTTGTTTTGCCTTAATTCCTATAGAATAAATTCCATAAATCAAAATCTGTTTTATGAGTAGGACAATTGACTTAAGATTAAAAGCTCAATGTCTAAATCGTTAAAGTCTTAAGTCGCTCTAAAGTCATTGTACGAAAACGTTCCCAAAAGATTCGCAAGTGAACGGTTTTACTTAAAATAAATATATACACCCACCACAATAAGACAGATTATAACACCTACGTGCTTTAC
>JBBPYO010000058.1:0-4996 GCA_038199845.1 Flavobacteriales bacterium | reverse complement strand
GGCGATGAAGACCAAGGGCAGACGTCATCGTGGTATGTACTGAGCGCCTTGGGTTTTTACAGTGTTTGCCCAGGAACCGATCAATATGTAATGGGAAGTCCTGTGTTTGAAAAATGACTATTTCGCTTGAAAATGACAAGAAATTCGTCATTAATGCCGAAGGAAACTGTAAGGAAAATGTCTATATCGATTCCGCTAAACTGAATGGAGAAACGTATACTAAAAATTTTCTGCGCTACGGCGATATAGAAAAAGGTGATGAATTTCAATTAAAAATGAGTGGCAAACCCAATTAGAACAGAGGTATTGAAGAGGAAGATAAACCGTTTTCATTATCTAATTAATATAAAATCCAATGACTAAATTTAGATTGCTTTTTTTCGCGATAATGGTATTGATTTCCGCGCAAGTCGGCGCACAAAATTTACGTGCGGGGAGTTTTAACCTGCGCTACGATAATCCCGAGGATTCGTTGAACAACTGGCAATACCGCAAGAATACGACCGCCAAGTTGATCCAATTTCATGATTTTGACATTCTGGGAACACAGGAAGGTCTGGAGCATCAATTGGTTCAACTTAAAGAATTGCTGCCCGGTTATAAATACACTGGAGTGGGCCGGGATGATGGCAAAGATGCTGGGGAACATTCGGCTATTTTTTATAAGACCGCGCGTTACGATCTTTTGGAGAAGGGTGATTTTTGGCTTGCGGAAGATCCTTCAAAACCCAAAAAAGGCTGGGATGCGGTGTTGCCCAGAATTTGCTCGTGGGGAAAGTTTAAGGACAAAGATTCCGGATTTATCTTTTATTTTTTCAACACCCATTTTGATCATGTGGGAACGGTCGCGAGAAACGAAAGCGCCAGTCTTATTCTGAAGAAGATAAAACAGATTGCCGGTAAAAACCCTACGTTGCTCACCGGAGATTTTAACGTAGATCAAAATAGTTCAAGTTATAAGATCTTAAATGGCTCCTCCACACTTACCGATTCGTATGATCTAGCCCCCCTTAAATATGGCGCGGAAGGAAGTTATAACGGTTTTGATATCAATAACCGAAGTGAAAGTCGCATAGATCATATTTTTGTAACTAGCCATTTTAAAGTTGAAAAGCACGGAATCTTGACCGACACCTATCAGACCGAAACCACAGATTTTGAGAAGATCAAGAATTCCGGTAATTACCCAAAAGAGATTTCCCTTTATAAAAATGAAGCACGCTTACCGTCAGATCATTATCCTGTTTTAAGCGTTTTAACGATTAAAAAATAAACTACAATGATAAAGAAAATCGGCTTATTTGCCCTAATAATGGCTTTTTCAGGTACTATTTTGGCTCAAGAAAAAGAAATAATTACTAAAAAAGGGAAGACTTTAATATTTGTAAGTCAAGATCCAGACCTTAATCCTGAGGTCAAAGACGGACTTATCGAAACCTATTTTAAAGTCTATCCCAAAATGGCAAAGGACTTCAATCCACTGGCGATCGATACGATTGAGGTTAAAATCGATACCGCTTACGATGGCGTTGCCTACGCAAACCATGGCAAGATCACAATCAGTTCAGCTTGGCTTAAAAAGAAACCCCAAGATCTTGATGTAATCACGCATGAGACTTTTCACATTGTACAGGCATATCCAAATAACAGCGGCCCAGGTTGGCTGACGGAAGGTATTGCCGATTATGCGCGTTTTAAATATGGCGTGAACAATGAAAAAGCGGAGTGGTCTTTAACCGAATTTTCTGTAAATCAAAACTATGAAAACAGCTACCGAATTACCGCGCGATTTTTGTATTGGTTAACCCAAAATTATGACAAGAAAATCGTTCATAAACTGGATACCAATATGCGGGATAAAACGTATTCCGCAGAACTTTGGAAAGAATATACCGGCAAAACAGTAGATGAACTATGGGATGAATATAGTAAAAATCCTAAATTAACCTAAAATACTCGACATGCAAAGAAGAAAATTTATACAAAACACCGCACTCGCGGGAGGATTGACATTTATTGATCCCGCTCATTTAATGGCTCAGGCCTTCGCCAAGGATTTCCCCGTGGTACGCACCGCAGCCGGAAAGCGCAATTTTGAAAGTCCGGCAATAGAGACGGCGATCAAGAAGTTTCAGAATAATGTAAAAGATGAGGAATTAGGCTGGTTGTTCAATAACTGTTTTCCCAATACGCTGGATACCACGGTGACGTTCAAGAATGAAAATAACAAACCGGACACCTATGTGATCACCGGCGATATCGATGCCATGTGGCTTCGTGATAGTTCGGCGCAGGTGTGGCCGTATATGCAATTTACAGCTGAGCACAAAGAACTCAAAAACCTGATCGCTGGGGTCATCAACCGCCAAACGCAATATGTGCTCAAAGATCCCTATGCCAACGCTTTTTATAACGATCCCAATAAAAAAGGGGAGTGGACGAGCGATGCCACAGACATGCAGCCCGGCGTGCACGAGCGTAAATATGAGATCGATTCGCTGTGCTATCCCATTCGGTTGGCCTATAATTATTGGAAAAATACCGGTGATACGAGTCCGTTTGATGAAGATTGGCAAAAAGCCATCAAAAATATCCTGCAGACTTTTAAAGAACAGCAACAGAAAGAAGATCGCGGACCGTATTCCTTTCAGCGGGAAACGCGCAATGCAACGGATACCAGGTCATTAAAAGGGTATGGTTATCCCGTAAATCCGGTAGGTTTGATCGCATCTGCCTTTCGTCCCAGTGATGATGCAACGGTATTTTCATTCTTGATTCCGTCCAATTTCTTTGCCGTTGTGAGCCTGAACCAAGCTGCGGAAATGATGGAAACGATAGCCAAAGATTTCGCTACTGCGGAAGAACTCAAGGCGCTCAGTACCGAAGTAAAAAACGCGCTTGAAAAACACGCAATCGTAGAGCATAAGAATTACGGAAAAATCTACGCGTTTGAAGTGGATGGTTTCGGCGGAAAACTCTTAATGGACGATTCCAATGTGCCAAGTTTACTATCGCTTCCCTATCTAGACGCGGTGGATGTAAATGATGAAATTTATCAAAACACGCGCAAATTTGTGCTTTCCCTTGATAATCCGTTTTTCTTTAAAGGCACCGCGGCAGAAGGCATCGGCGGTCCGCACGTGGGCATGGATTACATCTGGCCGATGTCGATTACCATGCGCGGTCTCACCAGTAACGATCCTGCGGAAATCAAGGAATGCATTAAAATGCTTAAAAATACCCACGGTGATACCGGTTTTATGCACGAAGGTTTTCATAAAGACAATCCGGCGGATTTTACCAGAAGTTGGTTTGCCTGGTCAAATACACTTTTTGGCGAATTGCTTTGGAAAACCTACAACGAGCATCCAGAAGCGCTTTCATAATTGGTTTTGGTTCCCCTCATTAAAAGGGGGAATGAATTTGCTTTTTTGCTTTGGCAAACTTTGAATGAAAATTCAGGACCACATTTCATAATTGATTTCTGGTTCCCCTCCTTAAAAAGGAGGGGATGAATTTGCCTCTGGCAAAGAAAGGGGTGGTTTTTGATTTTTTCAGCAAGTAGTTTGCTGATGTTCAAGTCCGCTTTTTAGGTACTTAAATACTATTTTCATGAAAAAAAATACTTTCTATCTAATACTACTCTGTTTTATAACACTGCTTTCCTGTCAGGATAAAGAGCAGTCAAAAACGGTGGAAAATAAATCCGAATTTGTAGAATCACCCATTTCATACGTGAATCCTTTCATAGGAACCGCACCGCTCACCGACCCAAAATTCATCGGTTACACGCCGCCGGAAGGTTGGCGCGTCTGGGCCGGACTTACATTTCCCGGTTCGTCGCTGCCCAACGCCATGGTACAGGCAAGCCCGATTACCGAGTATCACACTGGCGCGGGCTACGAGTACGAGGATACTGAAATTTTGGGTTTTACCCATACCAATAAAGGACATTGGAACTTGTGTAATATTCCCATTTTACCTGTTTCCGGGGAAGGAAATTATCCATATAAATCAACTTTTTCACATAAGAAAGAAAAAGCCTCTCCGGCATATTATGAAGTTTTTCTGGAGGATTATCAGGTAAATGTTCGATTGACATCCACCTTGCGTGCCGCCGTTCACGAATATACTTTTGAAAAGAATAACGATCGAAAAATCCTATTTGATCTGGCCAAAGCCAACAATAATGTTTCTCGCTGGGAACTTACCCAAAAGGGTGAAAATGCAGTTTCCGGCTATCAAGATATGGGCGGTGAGCAAATCTATTTTTATGCCGAAATCAACCAAAAAATAGGTAAAATCGACCAAAAAGAGGGTGAAAACGGATATGCGCTCGTGGAATTGGAAGATGGCGAAAATGATCCTGTGATTTTAAAAATCGGACTTTCATTCGTGAGTGAAGCCAATGCAAAAGCAAACCTTCAAGAAGAAGTAGGTACAAAATCCTTTGATGAAATCCATAAAGCGGGAATCGCCGCTTGGGAAGAATTGTTGAATAAAATAGAGATCAAGGGAGGTTCAGAGAAGGAAAACGAACTTTTTTACAGTTCGCTGTACCGTTCCTTTCTCTGGCCTGCACTGCGCAGCGACGCCAATGGCGAATTTACCGATGAATCTGGAAAAGTCCAAAAGCAGGATTTCAAGTATTACACCATTCCATCGGTTTGGGATACGTATCGTAATAAAGTGGTTTTATTGGGCATGTTGCGCCCCGAAGTGACCGGCGATGTGATCCAATCGTTGATAAACCGCGGCGAAATCACTGGTTTTATCCCTACTTTTTTTCATGGCGATCACGCAGCTTCGTTTATTGCGGGTTCTTATCTAAACGGCATCGATAATTTTGACATCAAAAAAGCATACGAACTGCTGCTCAACAACGCCTACAAAGAAGGCGGAACGCGGCCTTACATCGCTGAATACATTGAAAAGGGTTACATTTCAACACCAAAAGTTGATAATCCCAATACCGAAAGCAAGGCCAAGGCCGGTG
>JBBPYO010000057.1:0-3011 GCA_038199845.1 Flavobacteriales bacterium | reverse complement strand
ATAAATTTTACTTACAATTTATCCCATAAACTACTGATTTTAAGTGATATTAATCGATATAAGTATAATTTTCATCGGTTTTTGAACACATTCAATTGATTTTTTAATGAATAGAACAAACGTTCTTTTAACTTACAAAAGCGCTATATCCCGTAATAGCTCTTCCCACGATAAGTGAATTGATCTCTTTCGTTCCCTCATAAGAATAGATCGCTTCAGCATCGGCCACAAAACGTGCGACGTCATATTCCAATAAAATCCCGTTACCGCCCATAACTTCGCGGGCGCGGCTCACCACATCACGCGTTCGCATTGAGCAGAACACTTTGGCCAGTGACGCATGTTCATCGCTGAGAATATCTGCATCTTGCATTTCCGACAACCGAAAGCACAAAGTTTGCATGGCGGTCAGGTTTGAAACCATTTCAACGAGGTGATTCTGTATCAATTGAAAACTGGCAATAGGACGGCCAAATTGCTCTCTTTTCTGAGTATATTTTAACGCGGCTTCATACGCGCCACGAGCACATCCCACGGCTTGCCAGGCGACCCCGGCGCGCGTCATACGCAGTACTTTTGCAGTGTCTTTAAAGGAATTGGCTTTTTGTAAACGATCCCCTTCTGGTATGCGACACTCGGTCATGGTGATTATGGCATTCTGAACCGTGCGCAGCGCCATTTTATTAGGCATTTTTTCGGCTTTAAAGCCGGGATTTTCTTTACGTACAATAAATCCCTTCACCTGATCAGAATCCAGATCGCGCGCCCATATAATAGTGATGTCAGAAAAAGTGGCATTACCTATCCATTTTTTCTGGCCATTGAGCACCCATTCATCTCCTTCTTTTTTACAGGTTGTGCCCAGACCACCGGCCACGCCAGATCCCACTTCCGGCTCGGTAAGTCCAAAAGCGCCGATTTTTTCAAATTTTTGCATTTTCGGAAGCCATTCCTGTTTTTGTTCTTCACTTCCGCAGAGATAAATGGAACCCATGGCCAAACCACTGTGCACACCAAAAAATGTAGAAATAGAAACATCTACCCGCGCCAGTTCCATGGCCAGAATTCCTTCCATCATAAATGATTGATTGGGGCAACCGTAACCTTCATAGGCAATTCCGCAGACATTAAGCTCGGCCATTTTTGCAATGATCTGGTGCGGAAATTCAGCTTTGTTCCAGTATTCATTGGCGATGGGTTTTACCTCCGTTTCCATAAAATTGCGCATTTTCATCTGTATTTCGCGCTCTTCTTTGGTCAATTTAAGCTCAAGATTATAAAAATCACCGTTTATGGGAGGCAGTTTTCGCTCTTCCTTTTTTGACTTTGATTTGAGCATTTTCATGAGTCCGTTGAGTTGGCGGTCATCCAGATTCCCTACCGCAGACATCACTTCAGGAAGGTCTACTTTTTTAGAAAGTTCGTTGAGAGAATCTAGATCAACGGTATTAAGAAGGTTTATGGTATTTTTTACTTTGGAAAATATCGACATCTATTAAGTGTTTATTAAGTTGTAAATCGTGTTAAGTTAAGGATAACACGTCGTACAATGCAAGATTTCTTTTAAGCTGGTTGCTTTGTGGAAATGGATCGGTAGAGGTCTGGATGTATGATTTTGAGGATTTGTGGGATATGCGAATTCCTATTGAGAGACTGAATTATGGAAAGAAATGAGTTATGGGCAGCGCTGGAAATGGCGCTTTGAATTATTGACTACTGTGAGATTCTTGAGAAGAGGTATAAATATTTTTCCTTTGACTAAAGATGCATTAATTATCCAAATATCCCACCAGACTTTGATGAATATAAGCGCTGCGTTTTTGCGTGGTGCGCACATGATACCAATCGATTACTTTTCCTAATATTTTTAAAGTGTCTCCCCGTTTTCCCTGTCCCAATTTTTCCGCTTTCGCGAAAGCAGAAGCTCTCAAATTGGCTATTGACGAAGTAACCGTACCATATTGCGCGGTAATTTCTTCATTTCCGGAAGGAACAGGAGCGGTTCCTTCAAAAATGTACGGCAGCGGATTCACAGCGCCACGACCGCGTTGATAAATGCCAAAATGCAAATGCGGCGGTGTGGTGCGCGCATTGCCGGTATTGCCCACAAAGCCCAGCGTATCGCCCATTTTTACGCGCTGGCCGGCGGTTGCGATCACACTATCAAGGTGCGCATAATACAGCGCATTGCCAAAAATACCGGAGCGCTGCCATACCTGTTTGCCGCCCAGCCCGCGGTTACCGGTCGAACTGACCCTGCCATCGGAAGCGGCCAGAACTGGTGTGCCGCGATCTGCAAAAATATCAAGACCTTCGTGGCTGCGTTTACCGCCATCGCGGTTGGCTCCCCAAAAGCTTTGGATAGCAGCGTTTCCTTTTTCGGCTACGGGAAAGCTGTACAATGGTGTTCGGTAGAAAAGCAGATCAAAAGCGGTATTGGATTTCACTTCCGGCTGAACCACAATTTTATAATCGCCCGTTTCTTTAACCGTAAAACCGATTTTATTTTCGTCGGGCTGGTTTTCCGCTTCTAATTTTAATGGGGAAAGGGAATCTTTTGAAAACTGAAAAAGTGCCAAAAACACCTGATTTTCGACCGAATCTGTCCGTATTTCAGCATAAAAACGTTCACCTTGTTGCAGATAAATCGTGTAACCGCTCGCGGTTATGTCATTATTCCAAAAACGGCCAGATTCTACATAAGGAAGCTTTGTTATAACACTATCACTTTTCGCCAGCGCGAATTCATTTTGCCAAGCGTCAAAAAGGGAGGAATCTTTGACGAGTTCGCGTTTGTAAACTTCCCTTGCGGAAGGTTTGGTAATGAAATCGGTCGCTTTTGTAATCTTTTTACAGGCCGAAAAAAGCAGGACGGACAGCATTGTTATAAGTATGTTTTTATAATTCAAAACATTATTTTGAAATGAAATTAGCATGAATTATGCCAGTTTTTGGAGTAAAATAGGGCGTTTTTAAGCAGTTTATACCAGTTTTAACGCTTTGTTGACAGT
>JBBPYO010000056.1:0-7790 GCA_038199845.1 Flavobacteriales bacterium | reverse complement strand
TCAGAAAACGTTTTAAGCCTCTGGTTTCAATCTGAAATGTGATTTTTGCGAAAAATTGTATCGAAAAAGCTTTCGAAAGAAAGAACTTTTTTCATTGCTGGAAAATTCGGAATTTGTATAAAAATTCAGCAACAATATCTTTTAAAGAACGGGGTAATTCATCAACTTCCTTACTGTCAAAAAAAGCATTAATAATTGCGTATTTATGATCAAGCAAATCGCTTATAACGGGCTCATATATATGATTTTCAATAAAATCTAATTGCTTGTAAAGTTGCTTATTCATGTCTGTAAATTAAACTTAAACAACCGCGTAGATTTCATAATTTCTTTCTCATCCTTATTTATAGGAGCGCAGCGCAGAGTTTGTTACTTTTGCCAAATAAATCACATACGGTCTCGATGGATATTCTTCAGTTTTTAAGTGGTTACGGATTTTGGATGCTACTGGCTGTAGCGCTTGTCGTAGTGGTCATCTATAAAAAAATTAGGAAGTGAATACTTTACCACTTTTGTTAGAACTGATCTAAAATAAATGTCCTGACATTGGTTTGATAATTAGCCTATTTAATCGCGATTATGTGCTATTTATTGCCATTTTCTAATAGCTGCTTTTCGTTGCTTTAATTAAAATGTTTCAATAAATTCCATAAATAGACAAGAACTTATGAGTAACATACGTATTACCAAATTATTTTCTTTTGAAACCGGCCATGCGCTGTACGGCTACGACGGCAAGTGCCGCAATGTACACGGCCACAGTTACAAACTCTCGGTAACCGTTATTGGCACACCGATTAACGATCGCGAAAATGTGAAATTCGGTATGGTAATCGATTTTGGAGATCTTAAAAAGATTGTCAAAGAAGAGATTGTAGACGTTTTTGACCACGCTACGGTTTTTAATAAAAACACACCGCATGTAGAACTGGCAAATGAACTTTCAACCCGCGGCCATAATGTGCTTCTTGTAGATTATCAGCCTACCAGCGAAATGATGGTCATTGATTTTTCCCAAAAAATAAAACAGCGCCTACCTCAAAATATCTCTCTTTTTTCTCTAAAACTGCAAGAAACCGACACTAGTTTTGCCGAATGGTACGCTGTAGATCAAGCATCTCAGCCTCCGAAGGAGAAGAACTGACAGGATTTAGATTTCTCAATAATAGCAATAAAAATAAATAATAATAAGGGCGTTGCTGCCCAAAAAAGGACCGCCGGGCTATACGTTACAATTCCTCGCGGCCTACGCTATCGCTTCGGCAGCTGTGGGATTTTCACTGCTATCCCTAACGCGTGTTTATGCTATCTTTGCTCACATGATTGAACCTATTGCCACTATACCGATTTCCACCGGAAAGAAAATTTACTTTTCCAGCGATAATCATTTGGGCGCACCAACTCCCGCCGACAGTAAACCTCGCGAAAAGAAGTTCGTCCAGTGGCTTGACAGTATAAAGACCGATGCCGAAGCCATTTTTTTACTTGGTGATCTCTTTGATTTTTGGTTTGAATATAAAACTGTGGTTCCCAAAGGCTTTGTGCGCGTACTTGGCAAACTCGCTGAATTGCGCGATAGCGGCATCCGCATATACTTTTTTGTAGGCAATCACGATCTCTGGATGGATGATTATTTTCAGAAAGAGTTAAATATTCCAGTTTTTCATGAACCCCAGGTTTTTCAACTGGGTAACAAGCGTTTTTTTATCGGTCATGGCGATGGTTTGGGGCCGGGAGATAAAGGCTTTAAAAGAATGAAAAAAGTGTTTAAATCACCATTTTTTCAATGGCTTTTTCGCTGGGTTCATCCTGACATTGGGGTTCGTATTGCCCAGCATCTTTCCGTAAAAAACAAATTGATTTCGGGGACAGATGATTCGGTTTTTCTGGGTGAAGACAATGAATGGCTAGCAGTTTATGCTAAAAGAAAGCTGGAAACTGCCCATTATGACTATTTTATTTTTGGACATAGGCATTTGCCAATGCAAATTGAAGTAGGAGAAAATTCAGCATATCATAACTTAGGCGATTGGATAAAATACTATACGTACGGCGTTTATGATGGAGATCACTTTGAACTTCAAACATTTGAGTCTAATTAAGTGCAAAATTCAAGTAATTTTGCGTCTCAATCCGCAAAATCGTGTGATCTAGCAACTCGCGAAGTAGACGGAGTTCATTGTGGCTTACGGCCATATCCATCTTTGAAGAAGGCGTTCTTAAAAGTAAAGAGCGGCAATTATCGTGATGTGGACAATTTGCACACTGCCGTTTTACAAGCCCTTCAGCGGCCTGGTGAGAAAATTTCTTGATTTCGTCCAGTGTGAGATAAAATCCCAAATCCCGAAAAACAACCTGCGCTGCTAGATTGCTATCATTTGGTGTTGGAAGATAAAAAGCAATCGCAAATTCATTTTCATAGATAATAGGTGCATTTTCCATAAATTTCTTTTAACAAACTTAATCATTATTTAGATTTATTCTAAATAGAAATATGTTAAAAGTGACATTGCTTTTATTAATAGTGAATTTATACCAACATTAAACAATTAGCACACTGATTTCTTTTCTTAAAAATAAGGATCTTATTGAGCTATTACATTATTAATTTCAAAATTGATTTCCTTTACATTAACAAGCCTAATATAGCTTTTGATATCCGGGTGTAATGGATTTATAAGTAAATTATGTTCCTCCGGAAACCTGAAAAGTGGAATTCTTATGGACGGCACCGCTACGCAAAAACCAATGTTTTGAGTGACCCAAGTAGATCCAAAATTTCGCGTAAGTTCTGGATAGGGTCGCGCAGTCCAATCTTTTGGCAGATCCAGCTTTTCGATAAAGGGGACTTCTTCCTCGATTTCAAAGGTTGCCAGTTCCCAGTATATAGTACTTACCACGCTTCCGCGGATCGCATAATGCTCCAACATACATAACGAAAGTGCGTTTGAACAATAAATCATAGGGGTGCCGCTATTGTTCCAGCGTCCTGCTGCTTTACCAAAACCCAGCGGGCTTCTACCTTCCAATTTTTCATAAAGTCTAAAATACCGCATTATAAATAACTTCCCCAAGAAAGCGCTTCAAGGGCGTTATCAACGGTTTCAACCTCAAAAGGATTCTTGAGCAAATCTCTGGGTTTTACATCTCCCAGCGCCGTATTTATTGCCTGTAACCAACCCTGAAAACCAGTTTCTGAACCAAAAATACGAACCCCTTTTGCAATGATCTTATCTACGGCAACACTGTTTTTTGAACGCAGCATGCCCAGCGCACTATCTTGTGTTTTCCAACGGGAAATAGTGGAAGGATTGACGTCTAGAAATTGTGCGAGGTCTTGCTGATTGTAGTCTAAAAAGGTAATTAACGAAGCAATATCATCAAAGGAAAGTCCCTTTTTAAAGTTTGCGTACTTGCTGAAAAAGTACTGGTCTTCTTGTACAATCTTAATTTGCTGCACGGGATTTCCTTGCTGATGAATGCGCATTTTATGCTGCGTGGCAATAGGAGCATAAGCTACTTGAGGTTCACGAAGGTGAGTTTTATTTTTCATTGCAAATACACATTTATGTTATTGTATATGCAATTTACTTATTTTCTTTCAAAAATCAGCTACTACAACAGCTTATTTGCCTGATCTATAATTTTTTGGGGTCGAATACCTTCCATTACAGCTTCATACTCTTTTGGCATTTTGTTGCCGTAAACGGAAGTTGGGATCAACGGAAATTGCTCCCTATCAGCGAGAATTTGATTCTCTGGCGGCTGTTGGTAAGGCGCAAAACCCAAATACGGATGTGTTACTCCCCAGATTGTAATTACAGGAATACCGAACATTGCCGCTAGATGCCCGTTGCCGCTGTCCATAGCGATCATCAGATCGAGGTTTGAGATGATGTCAAGTTCTTCCGCAAAAGAAAACCTACCGGCAATATTGAAGGTGTTTTCGAATTTTTCAGCTATATTTTTCAGCTGTTTTTCTTCTTCTTTTCCACCACCAAAAAGTAGAATTTTAGTATCCGTATTTTCCGCTAGCGCGGAAATTACTTTTTCCATAAGATGCAATGGATATTTCTTTCCTTCATGCGCCGCAAAAGGAGCAAAACCAACCAATTTTTGACCTGAAAATGCCAATTTTCGACTGATTTTGGCGTTTATTTGACGTTTTTCTAAAAAATGCGACTGAGCTAGCACAACGGGATAACCCAATTTCTCAAAAACTTCCGCATAACGTTGATGCGTGGTCTTTAATGGTTTAAAGATTTTGTTTTTAGTTCGAGTGAGTGCCTTTTTTTCCTTTCTCCCCTTGTTTATTTTGGCTACTTTGACTCCAATAGATCTAAAAAAACCACTCAACACATTCGAGCGAATCACGCCATGCAAATTTGCCACAGCGGTAAAATTGTTTTTTCTAAGTTCTAGGAAGAGTTTATACAATCCTCCTACGCCGCTATGTTTTCCCTTGACTTCAGCCGCTTTAAAATTTACCTGCGGAAGTTGCGCAAACAAGGGGGCCAGAAAAGCCTTACTCAGAACGGTAACGCGCACTTCAGGATATTGTGCAGTAAGTGCCAAAAGAACGGGCACCACCATCGCCACATCGCCCATTGCAGAGAGGCGAATCACCAAGATATGTCCAGGACCTTGCGCGATTTTATTTGCCTTTTTGCCCACGCAGCACGGGGTTTAATTCATCATCATTGTACATTTTCATCTGCTTATACACTTTCATGTATTTATGGCCTTCTTCAATATCCCTGATAAATCGGTCTATGGCTGCGTTGAGATCGGCACGTTGTTCTAGCAATATATCAAGCTTTTTTTGACATTCCAGGCGGTGTGCACTTGTGGCATCTTTCCGGTCTGCTTCTTCGCGCATGTGGTAGATTTTCAATGCCAAAATGGAAAGACGATCTAATGCCCACGCCGGACTTTCAGTATTAATTGTTGCGTCTTCCTTGACTTTAATATTGCGGTATTGATCAAGAAAATAGGCATCAATATATTCTACCATATCGGTACGGTCCTGGTTTGAAGCATCAATTTTTCGCTTAAGTTTTAAGGCTTCCACCGGGTCAATTTTGGGATCGCGAATAAGATCTTCGTAATGCCACTGCACGGTATCTATCCAACTCTTCCTGTAAAGCAGATGTTCCAGTTTATCAATTTCTTCATTGTACGTATTAGTAAATGATTGATTTACATCATTTTTATCATGGTAGACTTCTATAACTTTTTGAAAAATCCGGTTTGCGGTATGTGTAATCATGCTTATTGTATTGTGGAATTATTCTTTAAAAGAACGACTGGATTAAATTTTCGCGGAAGCGGTAAAACAGCGCTACAGATTACTGGCAAAGATATTGTTTTTTGACGGAGTACCCTTCTCACTACTAATGTGAGTTGCTACCTTAAGGTTAGAAGCACTACAGGAAGCGCTACGATCATCAAAAGCAAAAACTCACTAAACCATTTGCTCTTGCTCCTTTCTACATATCTGGAAGTCAAGATGGCCAGCGGACCAAAAAGAAAATAAAGTTCGCTGCCGTCGCGTACCGGTGCAAAAGCCACTCCAATCACAAGTGCGATAAGTGATGCTATTATGACCAACACAAAAGCCGGTTTATAGCTTTGGGAAGCCGCGTTAAGCAGTGCAAAGTACTTCACAATCGTCCAGAGATAGAGCGCCAGAAAGAAGCTTAAGGGCACAAGTAGTTCTAATGAACTGTAACTCGTGAAATCATAGGTGGGATAAGTGATGTAACCCTGTAAAAACGCCATTAGACTGCCAGTGTACATCGCATAAGTAGTCGCAAGCAGAATCACCACGAGCAGCGATGCAAATGGCATGAGCCAGTTGCGGTAGTTTCCAGCGCAGTAAAAAATAATTGCAAAATAGAGCAATATTATAAAGAGCAAGCTCGAAAAATAAAACATGGAAGCGACAAAGATCCAAAATGCAGCATCAAATATTTTTTTATGAGTTTCTGTCTTAGACCGAAGGCTGTAAATACGTCGCAAGGCAAGCATGATGAACAACCCAGCAACAATGACGCGCACATGTAAAAAAGTGGCCGGGAGCGCAAGGCAAAAAAGCGCAAAACACAATACCGCATAACTGTTTTTACGGGTGAGCGCATTTTTCTTGACAACAAAGTCAAGCACGCCCAGCGTGAGCAGAAAACCGATAATAATACCGATTTTACGAACAATAAAATCACCTGCGGAAAGGTTTGCCCAAGTGGATAAAGAATATAGGATCAAAAAGAGGATCACAACAATCCCAATAACAACAAAATTGATAGGTTTTGAAGAGGCAAAAAAGCGTCTAAGCATAACTGGCAATCCCTTAACGGTTAAAAAAAAGTGGTTTTATAAATCAAAAGCTTAAACTGACCTGCTCGCGGCAAATTTTCAAAAATAAAAACTAAAACAAGGTTCTATTTTTATATTTTTGCTGAGTCTTGCTCAAATATAAGTTGGGCAGACAAAAATATACAATTATGGAATGGAAAGATTTTTTTTACGGGATTCAGGATTTTTTCGTGAATGTCGCTTTTGCACCTTTAGATTGGCTTCGCTCCTTTCAAGATGAGAGTTGGTTTTTTGCAAACTCACTCAACTGGATCTTCATCATCATCATGGCACTTGCTTTTAGCTATTGGGTTTTTAAGCTGAATTTTTTCGAGGAAGACGAGCGTGATTATTATGCAGAAACGCACCGTGACTCTGGCAAATCAATAGAATTTTTTATAGGTAAAGAAGAATCTTCCCATTAATTTATAAAAAGAAGCTCTAAAAATGGATAAGCCTCCTTTCTGAATTCCTTCGGAAAATAGATGTTTTTTACCCTTTTTTAGAGCTTTATTACCGTTTTTCCTGTTTTAAAGGTCGAAACCTATATCTTTTCGATAATTCATTCCTTCAAAACTTATTTTTTCAGTTTCGGTATAGGCTTTTTTAAGCGCCTCATTAAAATCTGCGTCCAGTGCGGTAATTGCAAGTACCCTTCCGCCAGCAGTAACCACTTTCTTATTTTCTAAACGTGTCCCTGCCTGAAAAACCTGCGCACCCTGAACGTTTTTAATTCCCGATATCACTTTCCCTTTTTCATAATTTTCTGGATAACCGCCTGCCACGAGCATAATGGTAGCAGCCGCTCTTTCATCAATGTCTAAGGTAACTTCGTTGAGTTTCTGCTGACCCACTTTAATAAAAAGTTCCACGAGATCATTTTTAATACGTGGCAATACGGCTTCGGTTTCAGGATCGCCCATACGCACGTTATATTCAATTACATAAGGATCATCACCTATTTTTATAAGTCCGATGAAAATAAATCCTTTATAAGCGATTTCCTCTTCTTTTAGGCCATTTATGGTAGGTTTTATTACGCGTTCTTCCACTTTTTGCATGAACGCCGCGTCTGCAAAAGGAACCGGAGAGATGGCGCCCATTCCACCAGTATTAAGTCCCGTATCGCCGGCACCGATGCGTTTGTAGTCTTTTGCAGTAGGTAGTGTGATATAATTTTTACCGTCTGTAAGCACAAAAACGCTTAGTTCTATACCGTCAAGAAATTCTTCGATTACGACTTTTTCACTGGCCGCACCAAATTTCTGATGCGTCAACATCTGCTCAAGTTCGTTTTTAGCCTCATCCAAATCTTTTAGGATAATGACTCCTTTTCCTGCTGCGAGTCCGTCAGCTTTCAACACATAAGGCGCTTCAAGCGTTTCCAGAAATTGTTTGCCAGCGTCCAGACTTTTTACGGTAAAGCTGTTATAAGC
>JBBPYO010000055.1:0-6024 GCA_038199845.1 Flavobacteriales bacterium | reverse complement strand
AGTATTGTCATAATCTATTTTTGCCTGATAGTTCGCTTCAGAAGCATCACCGTCAAACATGGGTTCGCAGATATCTACACCGGCCGCGGCAAGCGCAATATCAAAACTATCGGTCGCGCTGCACATGGCAAACATAAATCCACCTCCTATTACATAATTCCGTATTTTCTCTGCCACCGCGAGCTTTTCTTCGGAAACTTTGGCAAAACCCAACTCTTGCGCCAGCTGTTCAGCTTTTTTTTTCTCCTGAATATACCACGGTGCAGCGCGGTAACTGCCATAAAATTTACCAAATTGACCTGTAAAATCCTCGTGGTGCAAATGCAACCAGTCATAAAGTACCAGTTCATCGTTCAGCACATTTTTATCGTAAATAATTTCGTACGGGATTTCGGCATAGCTGAGCACCATGGTTACCGCATCGTCCCAAGGAACCGATGTTTCTGGGGTATAAACGGCGATTTTAGGCGCTTTTTCGAGCACAACGGCTTCCATATTCTGCGACGGACTGCTGATTTCGGCTAAAATAGCTTTGGTTTTTGCATCGCTGAGCACTTCAAAAGAAACGCCACGGATCTTACATTCCCTGCGCAGTTCTTCGGAATCAAACATAAGGAATGAACCACCGCGGTAATTGAGCAGCCACTTTACCTTTTGCTGTTTAGCAAGCGTCCAGTAGGTAATTCCATAAGCTTTTAAATGTTCTTTTTGTCCTTCTAAATCCATTGGGATTAGGACGTAGGAAGCAAAGCTTTGAAAACTGAAGAACAAGGCAAGGATAATTAGTAATATTTTCCCCTTAAAACGGGCAAAATTTGGGTTTTTAAGGCGATTTTTGAAGCTATAAGTCATAAGCGTGGTGTGAATTTACAACCCAACAAGGATTATATTCGATACTCCAATGTTAAAATGGAGGGAAATAAGTGAATACCCAAAACACTTATGATTCTTAAGTTAACTATCAAAATCAACTATTTACATGTTGAATAGTAAAAGGGATTTTACAGATGCTCTACAAAATTCATTCTTTTACCCAAAATACGAACAATGAATATTGTATTCAAGCTATCAAAAGTGTAGAATATGACATGCGCTTTAAAATTATAAAATTTTAAGCCATTTGAAACAGTCGAAGCCTCTCTTGCTAATTGTGGCCTCTCTGCTAATTCCATTAGGAAATCCTCGATTTCGGCTAAATATTCAGCAGCAGGAACAGCGCCGAAAATTTTTGATCCATATTTATAAATCTCAACAAAATCGTTTTGTGCTCTGCTAGAGAGGTTATAATTCCCCATTATCCACTAATCGCACGATGTCTTTGATTTTTAAGGAACTCCTTCCGCTCTGCAAACCTTCATTAATAGCATCTTTTAGCGCTAATAACTTGATATTCTTACTTTGATCTTGGCTGACCAGATCACGTATATATTCGCTATCATTAGTGAAATCACCGTTCTGAACACGGATTTTTATCCAACTATCTTGATTAGTAGTTAAGGTAATTGATTTTCTAACAGTATCCATAATTTAGAATTGTATTGCAAATTAGTGAATATTTCATTTATTGACAAAATCCAAGAATTTTTACGGCCACCAAACAGATCTAAATCAATTACTCCACCTAATCTTAAAAAGGAATCCCGTCATCCTCGTCATCATCATTCATAGAACTCCCAAAAGCCTGATCTGGTGAAGGAAAAGTCTCTGGACGCATGGTATCGTCATTTGCCGCAGCATTCTGGTTCATTGCAGATTCAAATTGATATGGCGTGCTAAAATCGTCAAGATTATCAAATTTACCCAAATGACCTATAAACTTAAGTCGGATACTTTCTAACCCACCGTTACGGTGTTTTGCGATGATAAATTCGGCTTGACCATCGGTAGGACTGCGTTCTTCATCATCCCACTCGTCAATTTTATAATATTCGGGACGGTAAATAAAGCTTACGATATCTGCATCCTGCTCGATTGCACCAGATTCCCTAAGGTCAGAAAGTAGCGGGCGTTTGCTGCCACCACGTGTTTCAACTGCCCGTGATAACTGGGAAAGCGCAATAACCGGTACATTCAGTTCTTTAGCAAGGGCTTTTAGATTTCGCGAGATCATGGAGATTTCCTGTTCGCGGTTACCGTTTTTCTGACTTCCGCCAGCGGTCATAAGCTGCAAATAATCAATTATAACCATTTTTATACCATGCTGGGAAGCGAGACGTCTGGCCTTTGCCCGAAGGTCAAAAATGGAAAGTGAGGGCGTATCGTCAATAAATAAAGGCGCCTTTTCTAACGCGGCAACTTTATGATTGAGTTGTTCCCACTCATGTTTTTCCAATTTACCGGTACGCAATTTTTCCGAAGAAAGTCCGGTTTCTGAAGATATAAGACGGGTTATAAGCTGCACCGAAGCCATTTCCAAAGAGAAAAAAGCCACCGGAATCCCATGACCTACCGCAATATTTCTTGCCATAGAAAGGGTTAGCGCGGTTTTACCCATACCGGGACGCGCTGCCACGATAATAAGATCACTGGGCTGCCATCCAGAAGTCAACTTATCCAATTTGTCAAAGCCAGATGGAATTCCTGAATATCCCTCTTTATTTGAGATTTCCTCGATCTTCTTTTTAGCCTGTATTACCAGACTCTGTGCCGTCTCGCTACTCCGCTTTATATTTCCCTGGGTGACTTCGTACAATTTACTCTCAGCATTGTCAAGCAGGTCAAAAACATCTGTGGTCTCATCGTAAGCCTCTTCAATAATCTCATTTGAAATTTTGATCAAGCTCCGCTGAATGAATTTCTGCAAAATAATACGCGCATGGTACTCAATATGCGCTGAAGAAGATACTTTTTGGGTAAGTTGAATAAGGTAATAATCACCTCCTGCCCTATCCAATTTGGACATTTTACGCAGCTGTTCAGAAACGGTTAATAAGTCAACCGGCTCCCCATTTTCAAAGAGTGTTCGTATGGCATCATAGATGTGCTGATGTGCTTCTTTGTAGAAAACCTCTGGCGTAAGAACATCTATAATCTCATCTACCCCTTTTTTATCGATCATCATTGCCCCGAGAACAACCTGTTCTAAATCAAGAGCTTGCGGTGGTATTTTCCCTTTTTCAAGGGAAACAACTTGATTTGAGCCTACTTTATACGCAGGTTGGGGCTGTACTTTTTCCATGAAGCGAAGGTAAATAAATCGTTAGGGCTTTGCTCTAAAAAGGTGTTTGGGTTTATCCACCACTAGTTAACAAACCTATGTGGATAACTTTGTTTTTTTGTTGATAAGCATAAAAAAACCGGGTTATAAAATCCCGGTTTAAGGATTGATCTATGTGTGCACCTTTTAGTTTTTAAATACACCCATCTCACTATATTTATCCATGCGTTTTTCAACAAGATCTGCTGGGGATAAGTTTTTTACGTCCTTATATGCTTTTAAGATTTCTTCCCTTACGATTGCAAAAGTTTCCTCTCGATTGCTATGTGCTCCTCCCAAAGGTTCTTCTATAATCTTGTCAACGAGCTTTTGTTTTTTCATATCCTGCGCGGTAAGCTTGAGCGCCTCTGCGGCTCTCTCCTTGAACTCCCAGCTGCGCCATAATATAGAGGAACAGGATTCTGGTGAAATCACGCTATACCAGGTATTTTCTAGCATCAGCACGCGGTCACCCACGCCTATTCCCAATGCACCGCCACTTGCACCTTCACCAATGATCACTACGATAATGGGCACTTTTAACTTGGTCATTTCAAAAATATTACGGGCAATCGCTTCTCCCTGACCGCGTTCTTCAGCCTCAAGACCGGGATAAGCTCCAGGAGTATCAATAAGACTGATTACGGGAATCCCGAATTTTTCGGCGCTTTTCATAAGTCGAAGCGCTTTGCGATATCCCTCTGGATTTGCCATCCCGAAATTGCGGAACTGGCGTGTTTTTGTATTGAATCCTTTTTGCTGACCGATAAACATAAAACTCTGATCGCCTATTTTGCCCAGTCCACCTATCATCGCTTTATCATCTTTAACATTGCGATCACCGTGCAACTCTAAAAACGTGTCGCCACAGAGTGCTTTTATATAATCTAAGGTATAGGGTCGATTGGGATGGCGAGACAGCTGAACGCGTTGCCACGGGGTCAGGTTTTTGTAGATATTCTTTTTAGTCTCGGCAAGTTTCTTTTCAATCTGCTTACAGGTATTGGTGACATCCACATCGCTTTCCTGACCTATGATTGAGCATTTTTCAAGCTGTTCTTCCAGCTCTTTAATGGGCTGTTCAAAATCCAAATATTCCATGTATAGGGAGAATTTTAGTGAGAAGGCAAATATACAAGATTTTAAAACGTACCTCCAACGCCTTTTGCCTTTATTAATTTACACACCTCGTTTTATCTCGTAATTATGTTCCGCTTAGCGGAAATATCAATTTATAGGAAATCGCAGAAACAGCTTGAAAACAGGTAAAAACCGAATAAAATCGGCTAATAATCAACAAAAACGACTAAGAAGAACGGACTTTTAATCAATTTTAGTTCATTTGTTCCGGAGAAAGATTGGCGTTTTTAGACTCTGTAAGTCGGCCCTGCGGATTATGCAGAGTTTTGGGCAGCGCTCCTTTTTTCCGCTTGCGGCGATTTTTAAAAATCCCATTGAGCACGACCGTACTTAAGATCAACAGCGCGCCATAATAAAATCCGGAGTTCATCTGCTCCACATTTCCTAAAATCACAAAGGCCAGCAGTATTCCATATACAGGTTCCAAATTTACGGTAAGCATAACCGTGTAAGGGCTTAAGTGTTTCATGACCTTCACGGAAGCAATAAAGGCATAAGCGGTACAAATAGTAGCTAGAATGATGATGTAAATCCAATCCATAGGAGGGAGCTGAAAGAAATCAATGCTAAAACCGCCACTGAATAACAGGTAAAGCGTAACAAAACCTACCCCGGCCGAAAGTTCATAAACAGAAATCACCGAAGGGCGGTACTTCTGGGCAAACTTGCCATTAATAAGGGTAAACACGGAAGATAAAAAAGCAGAAATAAGTGCTACAATAATTCCTTCGGTGTAGCGGGTTTCGACTTTAAAAATGAGATAAAGCCCACAGATAACGAGCAACCCAAAAAAGATTTCATACCAAATCACTTTTCGTTTATAAAAAATGGGTTCCATAATGGAAGTAAAAAAGGCACCGGTACTCACCATAGCAAGGGTAATGGATACGTTTGCGATTTTTATAGCACCAAAAAAAGTGAGCCAATGTAGCGCAATCACAATCCCAGCGATAATAAAGCCCAAAGCGGTCTTTTTTGTCACCTTCATAGGGATACCCTTCAATTTGATATATGCAAATATTACCAGTGAAGCCAGCAACATACGGTACCAAACCAGCGCCACGGCGCCAATACTCATGAGCGCTCCCAGTACGGCGGTAAAGCCCCAAATAAAGACAATAACATGAAAATGCAGGTAACTGCGCAGTTTATCGTTTCGCATTTCTCAATAGATAAATGGCAAGGATTCCAAAAACAATATTGGGCAGCCATACCGCGATGATAGGCGAAAAATCGGATTGTTCAGAGATCGTGGTAAACACCTTATCAAAAAATATAAACACAAAAGCAAGAGAAATACCTACCGCCAGGTTAATCCCCATTCCCCCACGGCGTTTGATCGCAGAAACTGCCACTGCGATAATGGTCAAAATATATGCGCTCACCGGTAAACTGAAGCGTTTGTAAAGCACTACTTCATATCGGTTTATGGCGGATGATCCTCTGTTTTTTTCTTTTGCGATAAATTCGCGCAATTCTGGTGTACTAAGTGTTTCAGCAATATATTCTACTGGAGTCAGATCTTCTAAGTCGAAGTTAAAAATAGTATCCAAATTTCTTTCGGTTTCTAGAATATCGTCTTCTTTGCCCACGACCCGTTTTCTAAAACCGTTAAGCGAATAGGTACTGTCTTCTGGCTTGAACACGATACTCCGCGCCTGAAGTTTATATTCTAGCGTGTTGCCATT
>JBBPYO010000054.1:0-4654 GCA_038199845.1 Flavobacteriales bacterium | reverse complement strand
TAAAACGAACCATATTTAAAAAACCAATAAAAGAACGAAAATTACCGCCTAAAAAACTGCGCATCAAACACTGTTAACATAGATCGTATTGAATTTATGTTTCATTTCGATGTTTCCCAGCATAACTATTTCTGCCCCATAAGGAAGTATTGTATTTGCCGCTAACACGGTCACGACTTCAGCATTTTCCTTTATGGCAATGACAGCTAATCCAGTTTGAGCGCCAATCTGGGATTCTGCAAGGGATTTCCCTTCTAATGATTCTGGTATTGGGATAATAAATAAGGTAAAGCCTTCACCCAGAACGGTGAGATCTTGACCTTTGGAAATGGATAAAACCGCTTCAGAACCTAATGTGGAGTAGCTTAATACAAAATCAGCCCCTGCTCTTTGCATAATATCAACATTTCGTGCTTCAGAGATACGGCTCACTATTCTTACGTCCTTGTTGAGTTGGCGGCAATAAGAGGCGAGATAAATATTTGTGGTATCGTCATGGGTAGAAAGTAATACCGAAGGCGCTTCTAGAATTCCTGCTCTTTTAAGTAGTTGATAATCTGAGGCGTCACCGGAGAATACCTGATTACAAAAAGGGCTTGCATTTTTGCATACCTCAGGATCCTTGTCAACGACATTCACTAACACACCATTTTTATGCAAAGATTCTGCCGCTGCCAATCCAACCTTGCCTGCTCCAATTAACAGTACGGGATTTGGGTTTACATTATAATCATGAAAGAGTGTATCAATATTATGGAGCTGTTTTTTATTCCCGATGATAACCAGAACGCTATGGTGTGTTAGTATTTCATCACCTTTTATAGGTTGTAATTTCCCCAGCTCCCAAATTCCCACAATACTCACCCCAAATTTTTGTCTTAGGCCGGTGTCCCGGATGCGTTTAGAAACCAGTGGTGTATTGTAAATAGGCAATTCAGCGATTAATAAATCCTCATATTGTCCGATTGCATGAGATTCTGCGTGCTGTGTGTTCACCCTATTGGCCAACTGTTCGCCAAGCCATTTTTTTATAGGCAAGACGTGGTCAGCGCCGCTGAGTTGCTGTACATCTACGGAATCAATAGTTGTGGCAATGGCAACTATGGGTGTTGTCGGGGCAATTTCCCTTATAGTAAGAATGATTTTAGTATTGAAAAAGTCATCCCTATTAACTAAAATCAGTTTCGCATCCTTAATATTAGCAAGAATAAAGGTTTCCTTGCTATCCAATGCTCCAAATAGTACAGGAATGTTTTCTTCATGATTTTTAAGCGCTTGTTCCATATCGTCTTCGATGAGAAAGTATGGAATGTTTTCATGTACCAATCGCTTTATAAGATCCCGTGCTATAACATCATAAGAGCATATTAAGATGTGATTTTTTGTTTCGGTAGGAACTTCACGAGGCACCTTGTTTTTGTTTTTTGACTCTAAAAGAGGGACATAGAAGTGTCTGATAAAGGCAAACGGCAAAACGATCATTAACATAAATATGCCAGAAAGTAATACGATTATACTGAAAAGGCGACCGAGATCAGATGCAAAGGTAATATCCCCGAAACCAAGCGTACTCATAACCGTTAGTGTCCAATAAAAGCCTGTGACCCAAGAATGATCTTGGCCTTCAAACGCCATTATAAAATGGAAAAGAATAGAAAAAATTACGATTACAACTCCTAAAAGAACCAAATATTTAAGCAGCACCTTGTAATTTTTCTTAAAGTCTGTGTCTTTCAAATAATAGGCCAACTGACTACCGACAAATTTCATAATCTGTATTTTTATTTAGGGTTTACAGTTTTACAATTTATTGTAATTAATCGCTACTTATTTGCTACCTGTCAATCATCGATTAATATACTATTCTGATAGCAATTCATAATAGTCGCGCGTTTACAGTGACCGCAAAACCCTCTGCAAATAATCTACCAAGATAGCACTCTAAAAGGAATTCACTACGGGTTTTCAGTAGTCAAGTATTCCTTGACTACTGTGAATCCTGGATTAGGATATAATTTTTGAAAACAATTCACAATTAATAGAATGAGATCCATTCAATACCATTAAAAACTTTTAATTCCATCCAATCCTCGAAATTCAACCAATCCCGAGTTTCCTTGAGGTTTCAATCTTAATAGTAGCTGCTTATTTCCCAAATCACTTAAATAACTGGTAGTACCGGAAGCTAAAGTTGGCTGCACGTATATCATTCTCCGCCCTCAGACAACCTTTAAAACCTCAATGCCCAACATCAAAAATTTTATTGATAACTTTTTTCTGGCATTCACTAAGAGAATTGCCAATAGTTAGATCTTAAACAAAAAAACGGGAAGCTCTCACTTCCCGTTTTTCTAAATGATTTTTTCAAAAAGTTTAGAACATAAAACCTAAACCAGCCTGAAATACGGAGTTATGCACATCCCCTCTTTCAAGAACATCAGTAAAACCGTAGTTATAACGGCCTTGTACGAATAAACCGTTGTTAAACTTGTACTCTATACCAGCTACGCCGCCCACTTCAAAATCTTTGGCCCTGTTTTGCGAAATATCACCACTGGCAGAAGTAGGATTAGAATCAATTTCTTCATTAACTTTGAAGTTAAATGATGGACCCGCTTGCACGCTTAATCCTTCGACTAAATAAATTTTCGCCAAAATGGGCACATTGATATAATCAAGTTGATATTCAATATTATCATCTGTATCAAGCGCATTGTCTTGATCAATTTGCGCAATAGTGAATCCCTGCCCAGAATAAGTTACCTCAGGCTGAATGGAAAATAAATCCTCTACAATTGGCAATTCACCTACAAGACCAGCGTAAAAACTTGTTCTACCGTCCGTATTCCCTATGTCATTTCCAGTTAAATTCGCGAAATTCACACCACCTTTAACACCAAAGCCCCAATCTTGCTGAGCCTGTACCGCAGTTGCCCCAAATACGACAAGTGCAATTACTAAAAAACCTTTTTTCATAATAGTTGTTTTGAATTAGGGAGCAAAATTAGAATCTGATATCTTAAAAAAAAGTTAGTCAAACCTAAAGTATTACTAACTTTAGCTCGTTTTATTGAACCACTTTAACACCAACAAATAGCAGTCGTATCAAGGTTTCACGGTGTTTTTCAGCTTAGCTAGCACGTTTCCAAGTGAATAAAAAATGATCACAAACCGTGGAACAGAAATACTGAAGAATTCAAAATGTTAAATAAGTTTTGGAAATAAATTCCTACAAAAATAGAATTGTATATCCGCTTAATGTCCAGTAAAGTCAAATAAGGGTTACAGTGTCACGTTGAGCGCAGTCGAAACGTTTTTGTCTAACCCTTCGACTGCGCTCAGGATGACAAAAAGCTATATTAGGACAACAAACGGATATATATAAATAGAAATATGAAATTTGAAGGGTAAGCGAGCTTTTACGGGTCTAAAAAATCGCCTATTTAACGCTAAAAATGGGTGTTAAAGTTGATTTTTCAGCTCATTTTATAATGAAATTAAATTAGTCCATCACCTTCAATTTCGCAAAGCGCAAGAGCAGATTTTTGACGCCTCCATTCTGAAATTCAATCTCCGCTTTTTGATCTTGGCCGGCACCTTCAATAGCGAGCACTTCTCCTTTACCAAAACGAGAATGTTCAACCCTGGTTCCTTTTTCCAATTTGCTACCTAAATCTGAAGTGGTGCGCGGTGCACTGTCCGTTTGTGGCTTAAGTTTTCTCAAACGTCTCAGCTGCTCCTCGGTCGGTTTCCCAGCGCGTGGTGCTGCAGTGTTGGAAGGTTTGTTCTGCCGTAAGTTACTTTTGTCCACATCGCCAAAAATATCACTATCTATAAGTGGTTTATAGCGGTAATTGTCATCGGGCGTTTGTATATCCAGGTATTCATCATCTATTTCCTGCAAGAATCGGCTGGGTTCTGCGTCTATAAGTTTGCCCCAGCGGTAACGCGATTCGGTATAGGTAAGATAGGCTTGCTTTTCGGCGCGGGTAAGCGCTACATAAAACAGACGGCGCTCTTCCTCGAGTTCGCTACGCGTATTCATGCTCATTCCGCTGGGAAAAAGATCTTCTTCCAGTCCCACAATAAAAACATAAGGAAATTCAAGTCCTTTGGCGAGGTGAATGGTCATAAGAGAGACGCGGTCATCATCTTCCACTTCTTTGTCCATATCTGTTGCAAGGGCAACATCTTCCAGAAATTCGGCCAGTGATCCGGTGGCATCCACGAGTTCTTTCTGACCTTCCACAAAATCACGGATCCCGTTCAACAATTCTTCAATATTCTCGATTCTCGCAATACCTTCCGGCGTACCATCTTTTTTCAGCTCTTGAAGCAATCCCGTTTTTCGGGCAACCTGTTCGGCAACCGTAAACGCATCGGCATTTTCGCTTACGATTTTAAAACTCTGCATCATGATCACAAAATTGTAGAGCTTGTTTTTTGTGCCATTATTGATGTTTATATCCAGATTTTTGATGTTTTCCATCACTTCAAAAATGGAACGATCGTACTGTTTTGAAGCGACCACCAGTCGGTCTATCGTCGTATTTCCAATACCGCGGGCGGGATAATTGATCACCCTTTTCAACGCTTCTTCGTCTTTATTGTTGACCAGAAGACGCAAATAGGAAAGCACGTCTTTAATCTCCTT
>JBBPYO010000053.1:0-4651 GCA_038199845.1 Flavobacteriales bacterium | reverse complement strand
CTTATTAATGAAAGTATGGCGCGCCAACTTAAGGAAAAAAACCCGTTGACGACCCATATAATACTGGATAATAGTATAACGTATTCGGTAATTGGTATCCTTAAAGATTACAATTTTCAGGAACTGAACAAAGCGGTCGAACCGCTCACGCTTTTCTTAAAACCGAATTGGAATATGAGGTATGCCTATTTAAAAGTAGCTCCGCAAAATGCCGGTCAGTCTTTTGATCAGATCAAAGCAGCATGGAAAAATATTGAACCCAATGCAGAATTTATGGGTTCGTTTCTAAATGAAAATATAGACCGCACTTTTAAAAGAGAACGCACCATGTCCACAATGATCACCAGCGGTTCTATCCTTGCAATTTTATTGAGTTGCATTGGTTTATTTGCGATCTCTTTATTAGTTGTTGAGCAACGCAGAAAAGAAATAGGGATTCGTAAAGTTGTGGGCGCGAGTGTTACCCGTATTACCGTTCTGCTTACGGTGGACTTTTTAAAGTTGTTAGGAATCAGTTTCCTGATCGCAGCACCTTTAGGCTGGTGGCTTTCCACGCAGTGGTTACAGAATTATGCCAATCATATAACACTTACGATCTGGATTTTTATTGCCGCAGGAATTGCTGCGCTGTTGATCGCACTGTTGACCATCAGTATCCGCACGATACAAGCAGCTTTACAGAATCCGGTGAAGTCGTTGAAGACAGAGTGATTTCAATTAGCAATTAGCAATTAGCAATTAGCAGAAGTTAATTTTCAAAAATGACAATAAAAATAATAATATCAATAAATTCAAGAGATTCGATAGATTCGATAGATTCAATAATTTTTCAATTTAAAATTCATAATTTAAAATAAATAAAGACATGCTTTTACAACTCGATCATATCTACAAATGGGTCAAACAAGGAGGGAAAAGGGTTTTTCTGCTCAACGATATCAGCATCGATGTTGAGGAAGGCGAATTCCTGAGCATCATGGGACCTTCCGGCTCGGGGAAATCCACATTGCTCAATGTCATTGGGATGCTTGATGAATTTGATGAAGGCGAGTTTACTTTTTTGGAGGAATCCGTTCATACGATCAAAGAAAAGCACCGTGCCAAACTCTATAAAGAATACATTGGTTTTGTGTTTCAAGCCTATCATTTAATCGATGAATTAACGGTTTATGAGAATATCGAAACGCCACTTTTGTACAAAAGCATCAAGTCATCAGAACGTAAAGCACTTGTTGCAGATATGCTCGACCGATTTAATATTGTGGGCAAAAAGGATCTATTCCCCAGTCAGTTGAGCGGTGGTCAGCAGCAACTTGTGGGGATCGCGCGCGCACTTATCGCTAAGCCCAAGCTTATTCTCGCAGATGAACCTACCGGTAATTTGAACTCCAAACAAGGTGAGGAAATTATGGAACTTTTTAAAGAATTGAACCAAGAAGGAGTTACCATTATACAGGCAACACATTCCGAAAGCAATGCTTCCTACGGAACGCGCACCATAAATATGCTGGATGGTAGTTGGATAAAGGATAAATAGGGAGTTTTAAAAGTTGAAAACCATAGATTAGAAGTCATTCCCAATATAAGCATTAAGGTGTATCAAAAGTTGTCAAATTCTAGTATCTTGGTCGCCATTTAAAAACAACATTATGGCTTCTGGATTTTTTGCATTACTTGATGATATTGCCGCACTTATGGACGATGTTGCCGTTATGGGGAAGGTTGCCGCAAAAAAGACAGCTGGTATACTTGGCGACGATCTTGCAGTAAATGCTGAAAAAGCATCAGGTTTTGTATCTTCTCGCGAGATACCGGTACTTTGGGCAATTACTAAGGGATCGCTACTCAATAAGATCATTATCCTGCCACTCGCGTTTTTGTTGAGCGCTTTTCTGCCCACCGCCATTACGGTCATACTTATTCTAGGTGGTTTTTATCTAGCCTATGAAGGTGTCGAAAAAATTTATGAATATTTTTTTCCGCATAAGCATGAGGTCAAGGTTGCCGAATTAGAAAATCTTTCCGAAGAAGAAATTTTAAGCAGGGAAAAGGAAAAGGTCAAGAGCGCTATTCTCACCGACTTTATCCTGTCCATCGAAATTGTAATCATAGCATTGGGTACGGTTACCGGCGAGGCATTGCCCACACAGATCATGGTGGTCACGCTTATTGCCCTGGTTGCGACTGTAGGAGTTTATGGCATTGTCGCACTCATAGTGAGAATGGATGAATTTGGTGCAAAACTTATTGCACTCAATGAAGAAGACAACAGTATTTCGGATAAAATTGGTAGGTTTTTAGTAAAAGCACTGCCCATGGTTATTAAAGGATTGTCGTTTATTGGCACCATTGCATTACTTCTTGTTTCTGGAGGGATCTTTGTCCACAATCTTGAATTTGTGCATCATATAGTAGAAGGAATTCCCGGAATTCTTGGTGAATTCTTGGTAGGTCTTGTTGCTGGAACCATCACTTTACTATTAATAATGGGTCTTAAGAAATTATGGCAACTCATTAAACCTAATGTAAAAAATTAGACCAACTAAAAGGATAAATTCTGAAGGTTATAATGGTCTGATATTGATTAACTAAGGTCATTTTCCGTTAAAAACAGGTATTTTTAATCATTTTTTAGCGGTTTATTGCTAATAATAGGATATTTGTATATAGTTACAATATGATTGTGCAATTCCGCATAGGGAAAAGGACTATACTGTATCTTTCAACTTTCACTTTTCCACATCAAAATTTCATTTCACTGAAAATTAAGAATGTTAAACCTATTAAAAATGGCTATTTCTTAAGAATAATTGAGGGGTTAAATGCTAAATTAGTTCAAAATTAAACAGAAATACCTTTATTATGGAAACTACTTTAGAAGGAGCAAAAGAACAGAATCACGATAAGATTGTAGAGTCACTTCAAGAACTTTTGGAAAAGAACTACGACGCAGAAAAAGGCTTTAAAAAGGCGCTGGATAATACTAAAAACCACGCTTTAAAAAACTACCTTAAGCATCAAGCTGTAAAACGCAATCGTTTTGCTACCGAATTGGATTTTGAAATTCGTGGTCTTAATGCTAAACCAAAAGAATCAGGAAGTGCTACCGCATCTATTCATCGTGCATGGATAGATTTAAAATCTGCGATTGCCGGTAATAATGATGAAGCTATTCTTGAAGAGTGTATTCGTGGTGATAAAGCGAGTGTTGAAGAATATGAGGATGTGCTGAAAGAACACAAATTGCACGCTAAAATAGAACAAGTAGTTCAGCAACAGCTGAACGACATTCGTAAGACACTCAATGAAGTAAAACATTTGGAAGATCTTAGCGAATAAATTATATAAAAAAAGAATAAAAGTAAATGCCCGACTATACGTCGGGCTTTTTAATTTTTTGAGTTTTCTGTCCTTAACTTCTTGGGTTTTACGAGATGTTCTTAGGTAATTTATCACGTGGACGCAAACTCCTTCATAACAATAATATAATGACTTCCCAACTGAGCTTGACTATCCCAAAATCATTCTTATCGTATTAGTAATCTTTCAAAAACGGTCTTGAATGGGTAAAAACCGGCGAAAATAGTGCATAAATTGGTTGTTGATTAAAGTTATTTATCTCGTAATAATAGTAAGAAATAGAAAAAAGCCTGAAAAATCAAATTTTTCAGGCTTTTTTTGATTTATATAGATACGAATTACAACATTTTTGACTTCTTTTTTAAAAAAGCATGATCCAGTGAATATTTGCCTGGCCCCGTAAGCAAAAGAATCACATAACCAGCCGCATAAAGCAAAGGCAATTCCTGTCTTCCCCAACCGTCTGGAACATGCACAATAAGCACCGCCACAAGCATGGTAATTAATAAAGGAAAGGCAGCCAATCGTGTTCCCAAGCCTATTATGAGCAAAACTGAACAAATCACCTCAGCAAAAACGGCCAGCGCCAAACTGGCGGTCATCCCCAGCCCTATAGGATCTGCAAATTGAATTTCAGCATCGCTAAAAAGCATTAGCAGTTTGGGAACACCATGTATAAGCATCATAATAGAAATTGCCACTCTGAAAAAAAGCAGGGCAAAATCGGTTGCCTTTAAATTTAGATTAGTCTGGTAGGTCATACTTTTATTATTAATGCTATTATTAAATTCCCTTAGAGTAGTAATCTACAATAAAATATCGATTTTGAAAATCAATAACTTCAAAGCAAACCTACCTTTTGACATTGTGATTATCATTGAACTAGATTCTTCTTTAAGGATTGAAGCGGAAATCCTTTTTGTTAGGCACGAGCAAAAAAATTGAAGCGTAAAGCCCGACCCGAAGGGAAACGCCCAAAAAAAGTTAAAAAAGGTTAAAAGTTAATTGTTGAATGTTCCTTGTTTAAAAAACACTCTTGTTAAATTAATTTACTTATTCACATAATTAAACTCCAATTCGTGTTAGGGATTGAAGCGGAAATCCTTTTTGTGAGGCACGAGCAAAAAGATTGAAGCGCAAAGCCCGACCCGAAGGGAAACACCCAAAACTGCCTAAAACACCGGCAAATCACCTCAAAAAACAGCCTTAATTAGTCAAAAAAAAGTATAGTGTTTAATAAAAAAAAACTCAATTACCCATTTGGATCTAAAATAAGATCAATGCGCTTATT
>JBBPYO010000052.1:0-3332 GCA_038199845.1 Flavobacteriales bacterium | reverse complement strand
ATAATGGTCAAAATATATGCGCTCACCGGTAAACTGAAGCGTTTGTAAAGCACTACTTCATATCGGTTTATGGCGGATGATCCTCTGTTTTTTTCTTTGGCGATAAATTCGCGCAATTCTGGCGTACTAAGTGTTTCAGCAATATATTCTACCGGAGTCAGATCTTCCAAGTCAAAGTTAAAAATGGTATCTAAATTTCTTTCGGTTTCTAGAATATCGTTTTCTTTGCCTATAACACGTTTTCTAAAACCGTTAAGCGAGTAGGTACTGTCTTCTGGCTTAAACACAATACTTCGCGCCTGAAGTTTATATTCTAGCGTGTTGCCATTAAAATGTTCCAAGGTGAAATTATTCCCTAGATTTTGCGCGGGATTAAAACGACTTACATAAATGTAATCGTCATCGCTGATCTGCCGGTAAACATTTTGCGTCTCACGATCTGCCTTGTTATTTTTTAGATATTCATAGGTAAATTCATTAAAACCGCGGCTAGAGGCCGGTGCAAGATACGTACCCATGAGATAAGCACCTACGCAAACTAAGGTCGCTCCTATAATATAGGGACGCAAAAAGCGGTAAAAGGAGACCCCGCTGCTTAAGAATGCAATAACTTCAGTATTATTGGCCAACTTTGAGGTAAACCAAATTACGGAAAGAAACAGAAAAAGCGGAAAAAGCAGGTTTGCAAAATAAACGGTAAAATTGAGATAATAGACCACCACTTCCGAAAAAGGGGCTTCGTTTGCCAGTATTTTATCTATTTTTTCGGCAAGATTTACAGTAATCCCAATGGGAATAAAAAGCAGCAACATCGTAAGAAATGTGCCCAGATAACGCTTGAGAATGTACCAATCAAGTATTTTCATTTATAAGCTATTATCCATTTGCTTTACTATTTTCTCCTTCCATGGGGTAAAATCACCCGCTAAGATATGTTTTCTTGCCTCACGTACTAACCACATATAAAAACCAAGATTGTGCAAAGTACCAATTTGCCGCGCCAGCATCTCATTTACCTTAAACAGATGTCGCACATAGGCTTTGCTATATTCTTGATCTACCCAAACTGTCCCTTCTTCATCAAGTGGAGAGAAATCGGTTTCAAATTTTTTATTTTGAATGTTCAACCTTCCGCGACTGGTAAAAAGTGTACCGTTGCGACCGTTTCTGGTGGGCATTACACAATCAAACATATCAATGCCCAAGGCAATATTCTCCAGGATATTGATGGGCGTGCCCACTCCCATTAAGTAACGTGGTTTATCTACCGGGAGTATATTAGTCACGACTTCGGTCATGGCGTACATTTCTTCCGCAGGCTCTCCTACTGAAAGTCCGCCGATGGCATTTCCGGCAGCACCAGCGTTTGCGATATATTCGGCAGATTGGATGCGCAAATCCTTATACGTACTTCCCTGCACGATAGGGAAGAACGTCTGCTCATAGTCATATTTCAGAGGGGTTTTCTCCAAATGTGAAATGCAGCGATCCAACCATCTATGGGTCATATGCATTGAGCGCTGTGCATATCTATAATCGCAGGGATAAGGCGTGCACTCGTCAAAAGCCATAATAATATCTGCACCTATGCTGCGCTGGAGCTCCATCACATTTTCTGGTGTAAATGTGTGCATAGAACCATCAATATGGCTCTTGAATTTCACTCCTTCTTCTTTAATTTTCCTGTTGGCCGAAAGTGAATATACTTGATAACCACCACTATCAGTAAGAATGTTACGGTCCCAGTTCATGAATTTGTGCAAACCACCAGCCGCTTCTAACACATTGATTTGTGGTCGCAGGTACAAGTGATAGGTATTGCCAAGTATAATATCTGGATTGATATCTTCGCGCAGTTCTCGCTGGTGCACGCCTTTTACTGAACCCACCGTGCCCACAGGCATAAAAATGGGGGTTTCTATAGTACCGTGTGCAGTTGTTAATGTTGCTGCCCGCGCACTACTGGCGGCGTCTGTCTGTAAAAGGTTGAATTGCATCATTTTTTTTAAGAAGTGGCAAAGGTAAAACTATTTGATTGATCCCTTAAACAGAACATTGGGTAATGAAGATAGAGAATTGGGACAAAATAAAATAGCTTAAAATGACGTTACTAAGTTCGTGTCTTGAGCACATGAGCAATACTAAAACAGAAACAACCCAAACTACATATTTTATCAAAAAACACCTTACTATGAAAAAAACACTTTTAGGATTATTTTTACTGATGAGCAGTATAAGTTTTGCGCAGTCTAGCTATGGAATCAAAGCAGGACTCAATTATAATGGCAACGGCGACGTTACAGATTCTGCCGGTAAAGTTCTCGAAAACCCTGATCACAACGTAGGTTTCAATATAGGTGTTTTTGGCAAAATAGGCAGCTCGCTGTTCTTTAGACCAGAATTGACGTATACCAATACCACAAGCTCTTACAACGACAACAGGGATTTCAAAATGCAAAAACTCGATTTACCTCTTTTGGTTGGTGCGCGTATTATTGGACCTTTAAACGTTTTTGCAGGACCTTCACTTCAATATATCCTCGATACAGATTATGACCAGGTAACTTTAGGAGATGTAGAACATGATCTCACGGTAGGTGCACAGTTTGGCGTAGGCGTAAATATAGGAAGACTAGGCGTAGACTTGCGCTATGAGCGTGGCCTGAGTAATAACGAGGCCCGTTTCATAGATACAAATATTGTGACTTTAGAAAACGGCCGTATAGACACGCGCCCAGACCAGGTGATTCTTTCTATCTCTTTGGAACTGTAAAATTGAAGAACGACTAGAACTAAAAAATGCCCCAAAAGGGGCATTTTTTATACATTTTAATCTATTTTTCGGTTTAGTTTATACTAATGCTCTTAGAGAAAGACTGCGTTCCCACAGTTGTTTTAACAACATAGTTACCGCTTTTACCTTTAGTGAAATCAAATGATTTTTTGATTATATATCCTTCACCTTCAGTAGCAGCTACTTGTAAACCATTTGCATCATAAACCTTAAAATTTACTTTTGCGTTTGATGGATTAGTTAAAGACATTCTAAGCACTTGGTCTACTTTTTTGAAACTAGGCTTAAATACAATTCCTTCAGCAGCTCCAAAAACAGAAAGACCTTCCGCATTTTTTACGATAATGGTTTTTTCAAATACCATGTCATTTTCCATAAATAAAGAATACGTCCCGTTAGGCAAATTTTTAAGATCAAGCATTTCTACTTTACTGTTCAATTGCTTGCTATAAAGCAAAACACCCTGATCATCTTTAAGAAGAATATTTGAGTTCGATCCTGCTTGTTCTAAAGATACGGTTAAAGTATAGCCTTCTTT